>CAYUEO010000045.1:0-7614 GCA_964443755.1 uncultured Gammaproteobacteria bacterium
AGATGGGGTGGCCAAACGAGTCGAGACAGTCGTAATTGCTGCTTCTCATAACTCTAAAATAAGTTTAGCAAAAGTTAGAGCGGACATCAGAAAAAATGTTATAGCTCCTGTTTTGGGGAAATATTTGGATAAGAAAACTAAAATTTATATCAATTCTACTGGCGCCTTTACTATCGGAGGTCCGGCGGTTGATACCGGACTCACGGGCCGAAAAATAATTGTGGATACCTATGGTGGTTGGGCCAGACATGGAGGCGGATGTTTTTCTGGAAAAGATGCTTCGAAAGTTGATCGTAGTGGAGCTTACATGGCGCGACATGTTGCTAAAAACATTGTGGCCGCCGGATTAGCTGATAAATGCGAGCTACAAGTCGCTTATGCGATAGGCGTAGCCGAACCAGTTGGTTTGTATATTGATACTTTTGGAACGAACAAGTATTCCGAAGGAGCTATTCTCAAGGCTGTGAAAAAGGTTTTTGACTTCCGTCCCGAGGCTATTATAAAAAAGTTAAATTTAAAAAAGCCAATTTTTATTAAGACTGCTGCTTACGGACATTTTGGCCGGCCGGAATTTACTTGGGAAAAGACAGATATGGTTGGGTTATTGAAAAAAGCAATATAATATGATTAGCGTCATGGTTTTTGGTACTTTCGATAATTTACATCCAGGCCATCTTTCTTATTTTTCTCAAGCTCTGAATTTTGGTGAAGAATTAATAATTGTAGTTGCTCGAGATAAAAATGTTTTGAAAACAAAGGGTAAATTGCCGGTTGAGAATGAAAAGTTGCGCCTGAGGGCAGTTAAAGCTGATCTCGAGCCTTTAGGGGCTAGTATTAGGGTAATTTTAGGAAGCCTTAAAAACTCTTATACGGTAATTGCGAAGTATCGCCCAGAAGTCATTGCTTTGGGTTACGACCAGGATGTTAATTTAGATAAACTAAAGAGAGAAATAAAAAGAATTGATTTGAAGTGTCAGATAGTACGCCTCAAGTCTTTCAGACCGGAAAAATATAAATCCAGTTTGCTTAGAGAGATGGACGCCTAAAAAGGGCATATAAAGGCTATTATGTTCCTTTCCTCTTTCTAGCTAAATATGCTAAAATGAAAACAGAATTACAATCTGTTTTTATTTTGAATTTTGTTCTTTTGCCGACCCATGTTTGACTACTTGCAACAATTTAATCGTTTGCCTAAAGATCTTCGTGATAAGGTCTCTTCGCCGTTGGTGATGGCGGCTATATCCGAGTTGGAAAAAAAGTATAAGGCTGATTTAGCGGCTATTGTGATGAAGGTGATGATTAAGGGGGTCCCTATTAAAGAATTAGCTTTATATTTAGCATCAGAATCAGGCTTATCTCCTGAGAAGTCCGAAGAGTTAGCCGGTGAGATGCGGACTAAGGTATTTAGCTCGGCCGCTGATTATCTGGGTCTGACTACTTTGCAAAGAGCTCTAGATTTAAATAAAGATATTGAGGTAATAATTAAAGAAGCTGGTTTGGTCTTGCCTAGTTCAGTTTTAGTAAATCGTTTTAAGACAATTTTATCAACTTTTCTTAAAGGAGTTAGAAGTAAAATAGATACCAGAAATTCTTTAATGAAAGACACTAAGATTGGTGGTTTAAAGTTGAGTTCAGATGAGGTTGATCGTATTTTCAAGATATGCGCATCATATAAATTTAGTAATTTAATTACAGATTTACCGGATCATCATAAGGATGCTGATGATAGAAGTCAACAAAAAGTAGCCGAACCTCCAGTTAAAGAAGTAGAAGCTCAAAAACAGCAACCTGATACTTCAAGCGCCCCAAGCGCCATGCAAAAAATATCTCCACGCTTAGCTGAGATTATAGCTCAGGCTGATCAAGAAGGCGGATATGATTTAAAAAAATCGATAGCTGTTAATAATTCTAAAGCCCAGCTAGTTACTGATAAAACAAAAAATCAGCTCGATACAACCCATGAAATTAGCGCTCCAAAGCCGCAGTTAGACTTACCTTTGCCAAATAAAACCCCACAAATAGCAGCTGTCCCTATACCGAAGAAAATGCCTTCTGGTATTAGTAAATCAGTAGAGGTCGGATCAAAATCATTTTTTTCAAAAATTGAGGAAAGATTTAAGAAGTTGGTTGGTGACACATCTACTCCTAGCGTTAAGGTACTAGCCCCTAAAAAAGTTGCTCCTGTGACTCCTGTTGCCCCTGTTATCAGTAAGTTGGAAGAGCTTAAAAAGCCGGTTGTTACACCAGTAGTTAAGCCAATTCCTTTAAAGCCAAGTGTTTTGAAACCGCCAGTAGCGCCGATTAAAAAAGATGATAAAAAGATAGTACCTAGTCAGGTTATTGCGAAAAAAGTCTCACCCCCAGTTAGCACAGCCGCGAGTCGCCCAGCTCCAGCAGTCTCGCCTCGACCCCAGATGCATGATATTAGGCCTATGCCTAAGGTCATGGGCCCAATTGAGGAGTTGCAGTTCTTAGATGTGGTAAATTTTCGTCGTTTAGGGATCACTCCTGCAGAGTCAGTGAAAAAAATCTATTCCAAAATCAAATTGTTGGAAAAAGATGGTTATGATAAAATGGTAGCAGGAGTTAAAGCTTGGCGGCAGAGTCCAACTAATCGTTTATATATTCGTTTAGGACAAGAGTCAGTTACCAAGGGCCAGCCGTTTAATGATATTTTGGCGGAAAGAAAGAAATCCGGCCAAGATTTCCTAAGTTTAGAAGAGGTGCAAGCAATTATAGCTCTGAATGGCAAATTAGTTTTTTGATATGCAACAGTTTACTGTTCCGCAATTTATTGACGTAGAGGATAAGATTATTGGTCCAATAACCGTTCGTCAGTTTCTTATTTTTCTAGGAGCGGCAATCATTATAGCTATAAGTTATCGGTTATTTGACTTTGCTTTATTTGCTACGGTTGGAGTGGTGGTGATAATTATAGCGGTAGTGTTCGGATTTATTAAGATCAACTCTCAACCGTTTCATTTGTTTACCTTAAGTTTATATAAAACCTTAAGAAGACCTAAGACTAGAGTCTGGAATAATCGTTCTAAGGCTTTGCCTGATGAGGAAGATATCTCAACTCCTGTTAAAAAATCAGCACCAACTCAGCCAAAAATATTTGAAAGGTCACGTTTAGCAGAGCTAGCCTTAGTTGTTGACACTAAGGGTAAATATAAAGGCGAATAATTCAGCTTATGGCAAAAAAACCTGGTCAAAATAGAATAGGAGTTTCCACACAACAGTATTTAAATATCGCGGAAATTAAAGACGACACTGTTGTTATGAAAGACGGCACTTTGCGCTCTGTTCTTCTGGTGTCCAGTATAAATTTTGCTCTTAAAAGCGAAGATGAGCAGAATGCGGTGATAGATGCTTATGCGCGGTTTTTAAATAATATTGGTTTTGCCTTGCAAATAGTTATTCAATCACGAGAACTTGATATTGATAATTACTTGGCTTATCTAAAAGAGAAAGAAAAAGCTCAAACTAACAAACTTCTTAAGGTTCAGACAGCTGACTATATGGAGTATGTTAAAGAATTAATTTCATTGGGCAAAATAATGAATAAGCGTTTTTATGTAGTGGTTCCTTATAATCCTTTGACTGATAAACATAAAAGTTTCTTTAGCCAGTTAGGAGAAGCGCTTAAACCAGCCACAGTAATTAAATTAAAAGAAAAAACATTTCGCAGATATCAAGAAATGCTCAATCGTCGCGTTGATAGCGTGGTGGGCGGGCTAGAATCTTTAGGAGTAGCAGTGGCGCGGCTCGATACTCAGAGCTTAATTGAGTTATATTATAAAACTTATAATCCTGAAACAGCTAAAAATCAGGAATTAGTTGATTTAGAGAAGATAAGAGTAGGGGACTAAAAAATAATCTTTCGGCATCCGACTTATGATAAATTTTAATCGTGATGAACAAAAGAATAAGATCAGCTTAAACACTCAGATTGGTCCGGGGGCTCATAAAGCTAATCCGGTCATTGAGGCTGACCCTGAGTTAACCAGGGAAGTTATTGAGGAGGAGAAAGCTTACCGACGCGGTATTTTAGGAGTACGGGATATTATTGCTCCAGCTAGTCTTCGAGTAGATTCTAATCATTTAAATTTAGGTGATCATTTTTTGCGCACTATTTTTGTCATTAGTTATCCGAGATTTATTTCTGTTGGCTGGTTTGCGCCGATTATTAATTTGAATTACACCTTTGACGTTTCAATGTTTTTTTATCCGGTAAAAAGCGCCATAATTTTGAAACAACTTAAGAACAAGGTGGGAACATTAGAAGCCCAGATAATTTCTGATGCTGAAAAAGGGGCAGCGCGCGATCCGCTGCGAGAAACAGCTTTGCGAGATATTGAATATTTAAGAGATGCTTTGACCCAAGGAACGGAAAAGTTTTTTCAGTTTTCCCTGTATGTAACAATTTACGAAAAAAATCTTGAGGAGTTAGATAGACTGTCTGATCAAGTGGAAGATATTTTTGGCTCCCGCTTAGTTTATTCCCGTCGTGTATATTATCAAGCGGAGCAAGGTTTTAATTCCACCCTACCTCTTGGCGATGACGAGCTGTATATAACTTTTAACATGAACTCTTCGCCGATTGCTTCGTCATTTCCTTTTATATCGAGTGAATTAACCAGTGACCGCGGCATACTCTATGGTATTAATCGCCATAATAACAGCCTGATTCTTTTTGACAGATTTTCTCTACAGAATGCTAATTCAGTTGTTTTTGCTACTTCTGGAGCTGGAAAAAGCTATGCCATAAAATTAGAAATTCTTAGATCTTTGATGTTGGGCAGCGATGTTATAGTTATTGATCCAGAATACGAATATAAGCATTTAGCTGAGGCTGTTGGAGGAACGTATATAAATATATCTTTGTCTTCAGAAAACAAGATTAATCCTTTTGATTTACCCAGATCAATTGGTGGCGAGGCTAAACCAAAAGATATAATTAGGAGTGCAGTTATTACTTTAAAGGGCTTGGTTCGTTTGATGCTTGGTAATTTGAGCTATGATGAAGATTCGATTGTTGATAGAGCACTGTTAGAAACCTACGCCAAGAAAGATATTACTCCCGACTCTGATTTATCAAAAATTGATCCACCAATAATGTCCGATTTCGAGCAGATTTTAGATGGTATGGAAGGTGGCGCTAATTTAGCCCTGAGATTACGTAAGTATACGGAAGGGACTTTTGCCGGTTTGCTTAATAATCAGACTAACGTGGAGATGAATAATCAGTTGATTTGTTTTTCAGTTCGTGACTTAGAAGATGAGCTAAGACCAATTGCTATTTATACGATTGTTAACTATATCTGGAATGTAGTGCGTAGTGAAATGAAGAAGAGAATTCTGGTAATTGATGAAGCCTGGTGGATGATGCAGCACGAAGATAGTGCTAAATTTATTTTCGCCTTAGTTAAGAGATGTCGTAAATATTATCTTGGAGTGACGACTATTACCCAAGATGTGAATGACTTTTTAACCTCTCCTTATGGCCAGGCGATTGTAAATAATTCTTCACTACAAATTTTACTTAAGCAATCTCCAGCGGCCATTGATTTAGTGCAAAAAACTTTCATGCTGACTGAAGGGGAAAAGTATTTATTATTAGAATGTGGATTGGGGGAGGGGATATTCTTTGCCGGAAATAAACACGTAGCCATGAAAGTAGTGGCCTCTTATACTGAAGATCAGCTTATTACCTCCGACCCTAGACAACTTTTGGAACTTGAAGAAGCAAAAAAAGAATTTAAAGCCAGCCAGGAAGAGGGAGAAAATGTTTAAATAAAAATATGCAAAATAATCGAAAAACAATCGGTATTATCTTAATTATTATTGGTTTAGTGATTGTGGGTTTATTAGTTTACTTCTTATTGATACAGGAAGATGAACTAATTAATGTTGATGTTCCTCCAGTTGATACTCAGACTCAACAATTGCCAACTGGACCTGAAATAGGGACAACAACACCAAGCGATAGACCGGTAAGTTCACAGCAATATGATGTTTCTCAAGAGCAAGCTCATCAGATTGGCGCCGCCGATTTGGCTAAAAGGGCTATGCTCTACAGCGAGCGCTTAGGATCATATTCTAGCCAATCGGATTATAGTAATTTTATAGATTTAAAAATATACATGACCGAAGATATGCGAGACTGGGTTGATCAGGAAGTTTTAAGTCTGCAAACTAAGAACCGTAACAGTGGATATTACGGTATAGAAACAAAAGCTTTAACTACGGAGATATTAAACTACGATGATCAGGAGGGCACAGCTGAAATTAAAGTTACCACTGAGAGGCGAGAGAGTAGAGACTTATTAGGAGGCGGAGAATCTTTTAGTCAGGTGGTTAGATTTAGCTTCGTTAAAGGCGCTAGCGATTGGTTAATTGATGGAGCTTACTTTGAATAATTAATTATTAAGATTGATGGCCAATCAAATAAAAGAAATTTTCGTTTGTTCAAATTGCGACGCCCAGTTTCCAAAATGGAGTGGGCGTTGTTTAGAGTGTGGCTCTTGGAGCACTTTAGTGTCAACTACTACAGACTCTAAAGAAGAAAAAAAGACAGCCGCTAAAAAGTTAGGCGGGGCAGAGATTATTGAATTATCAAGTATCAAATCCTCTTCGTTAGAAAGAACGTCCACTAAACTTATTGAAGTGGACAGGGTGCTGGGAGGTGGGTTAGTTCCGGGGTCACTAATTTTGTTAAGTGGTGAGCCAGGAATCGGAAAATCTACGTTAGTGGCCCAGATAGCCGGAGCTTTACCTGAACAAGACAAACAAACTATTTATGTCAGTGGCGAAGAATCTGCCTCACAGGTTAAGGCTCGTTTAGATCGTTTACCGGGCGGGGCAGGTAAGCTTAAATTTATTTCCGAGACTAGTGTGGAAAAAATTGCTGCCGCAGCTTTAGTGAGTCGGCCTGATATATTAATTATTGATTCTATTCAAACAGTATATTCCAGCTTTATTCCAGCTGAGGCTGGTGGAATAACTCAAATTAGAGCATCGGCGGTTAAGTTTTTAGAGTTAGCTAAGGAAAACGATATTACCGTTCTTTTAATTGGTCATATTACTAAAGACGGACAAATAGCTGGACCAAAATCTTTAGAACATATTGTCGATACAGTTTTATATTTAGAAAATGAGAATAATAACAATTATTGCTTGTTAAGAGCGGCTAAAAATAGATTTGGTTCTGTTAATGAGTTAGGAGTTTTAGAAATGACCGGAGAGGGATTTAAAGAAGTTAAAGATCCTAGCCAGGTATTTATTGATAGCTCTATTGGTAATATTTCGGGATCAGTAATTAGTTGCGTTATGGAAGGCACTAGGCCTTTTTTAGTAGACATGCAAGCGCTAGTGACAAAAACAGTCTTTGGTTATCCGCAACGAAAGGCTAGCGGTTTTGATTTAAATAGATTGCAAGTTTTGAGTGCTGTTATATCAAAACGGACAAAAACTAATTTAACTACTCAAGATATAATCTTAAATGTGGTCGGAGGCATGAAGATAAGCGATCCGGCCCTTGATTTAGCGGCTTGTGCGGCTATTATAAGCTCTTATTCTAATAAAGCGTTGGATCGCCAAACTTTGGTAATT
>CAYUEO010000046.1:0-7529 GCA_964443755.1 uncultured Gammaproteobacteria bacterium
TGGAGTAATAAGAGTTGAACTTATGACCTACTGCGTATCAGACAGTTGCTCTACCACTGAGCTATACTCCAATTTGGCTGGAAAGGTAGGACTTGAACCCACTGTCTTCTGCTTAACAGGCAGTTGCTTATACCACTTAAGCTTCTTTCCAATGTAGAGAGGTCCTAACCATTAGACGATAGGTTACATCTTATAGTAAACCTACTAGGACTCGAACCTAGATTCCCTCTTGGCGGTGTGTATGGGATTTGAACCCATGACCTTCTGCGTGACAGGCAGACATCCTAGACCACTAGACCAACACACCAGTGAGCAGTAAGTGAGATTCCAACTCACGACCCTCTGCTTGGAAGGCAGACGCTCTAAGCAACTGAGCTACTACTGCTTATTCTGTTTCCAACTCATATAAGGCTTTTACATAACTTTGTCCATGCTTAGTACAGACTGTGGACTTTAACCACTCCTTATATTATCTCAGCCCTAAACACCAAGACTGTTTCAACATTGTGGAGAAGATAGGACTTGAACCTACAACCTCTAGCTTGCAAAGCTATTGCTCTTCCAATTGAGCTACATCCCCTTACAGTCGAAAGTGCTAGATTTGAACTATACCTCCTGGTCCCAAACCAGGTGTGCTACCAGACTACACCACACTCTCGTATAACAAAAAAGCCCCTATTTAGAGGAGCTTTATGTTTATATATTAGTACTATACTTTTTTACATAACAACTCCAGGTGGGATATTATCCTTCCCTTCAACCGGATTAATGGTTGCCATCTGTGTTGTATGTTGTATTGTGTACATGCGTTTTCTCAGTTTTATACTACAAATATACACACTCTTATTGTAACTATCAAGAATTATTTTAAATTTATTTATATGTACTTGATTATCAAGTAGATTAATTTGTAGCCCTAGTAGGATTTGAACCTACACATTCATATGAATATCTGATCTTAAGTCAGACGTGTCTCCCAGTTTCACCATAGGGCCTTATTGAACCTCTAGAAAGATTTGAACTTCCACTCTCTTAATTCGTAATTAAGTGCTTTTCCATTTAAGCTATAGAGGCTTAAGAGATCCTGCTGAGACTTGAACTCAGATCGTAAGGGTAGAAACCTTATATTCTTCCATTTGAACTACAGGATCTAATTGTACACCTGGAGAGACTTGAACTCTCACGCATTGCTGCACTGGTTCCTAAGACCAGCGTGTCTACCAATTCCACCACAAGTGCTTGTAGAGAGCAGTGGACTCGGACCACACTCAAATTAATGAGCAAGCTGCTTAGCAGGCAGTTACTAACCCTGTTAGTTTTACTTTCTATAAGAGGTAGTGAAGAGAATCGAACTCTTATATAAGTGTTTTGCAAACACCCGCCTTACCAGTTAGCTACACTACCTAATTTATTAATTTGCGCACAGAGTGGGAGTCGAACCCACAAGTCAAGGTTTTGGAGACCTCTTAGCATGCCTATGACACCTGTGCATTATACAAAATGTTGAGGAAGGAGGAGGACCCGACCCCCAGCCAACTTAATGACCTCTAGTTTTCAAGACTAGCCGTAGTTCCAATACTACTACTTCTCCTTCCTTCTTAGTATAGACTTTCAAAAGTAAAAAATTAATGAGTGTTCCTATTACTTATGTTGCAAAGTTGGTCTCAAAGCCCCTACTAGTAAGGTTTCCAAGTTTTAACTTTTTCAAGTTTATATTTTTGTGGAAACTGATGGACTCGAACCACTCCCTCTTAAGGACCAGATTTACAGTCTGGCTGTCAGATCCAACTGACTTTCAATTTCCCTGTGGTATCTCCTGGTTCTGACCCAGGCTCCCTGCTTCTTCAGAGCAGTGCTTTCACCAGATTAGCTTAGACACCAAAATAAAAAACCCCTGGACTTTTTAGGATCCAGGGGAGAAAAATTACAATGAACAAGAGTAATTAATATCTATCTATACACTAGGTCATAGAATCCCTGGGTCTAAGTTCCATAAACAGAAACTAGATCTAAAGAGACTACAATATAGTGATGTTGTTTTCATACTACAAATATACTAATTAATTTGTTACTTCCAAATCTTTTTCAACTTTTTTTTCTGCAAGTGTAAAGTCTACATAATATTCTTGACCTATTTTAAATATATCTATAGCTCTAGAATTATCTAAAGTTAATGTTATAAGACCTCCTGGTGTATACTTCCAGAATTCTTCATTCTCTTTACTACCTGTAGTAACAGCTTCAAGATTTACTTGTATATTGTCATTAAATTCACTTGAAATTTTTTCTATACATTTGAATTTTGCTCTAGTTTTCATATTTTTGAGTTTAGTTGTTTATATAACTATTTATGTAATATTGCATATGCATCATCTTCTCTAAGTAATCTATAAGACTTACCTTTAATACTTACTTCAAATCCTGAATGTTGTCCATAGAGAACTCTTTCTCCTACTTTTCTCTTAATTGTTTCTTTACTTGTTGCAATTATAAGGCCTTGATTAGGCCTTTCCTCTTGATGAGTATCAGGTATTATTAATCCTCCAGGAGTTCTTGTTAGCACATCATCAGGTTGTACTAGTATTCTATTTTGTAAAGGTTCAAATCCTTCAAATTGGTTGGTTTTCATAATTTAATTTTAAGTTTATATGTTTTAATATAATGTTCTACAGCAAGTTTACATTGAACAAATATATATTCTAATAAATATGCTTGAGCTTCATGGTTCTCATGTTCTATGTGTATACCTACTGTGTTTAATATATGCCACGAGGTATGTAAAGATTCATGAACTAAGATTCCTAAAATCTCATGGTTTTCACTTTCTCCAATTGCTAATAATATTAATTCTCCTTTTCTACCTGATGGTAATGTTATAGTAATAGCAGAAGCCAATGTTCCAGAAGGTTCATTCTCTGTTAACTTTAAATCAAATTCTTTAAATTCTGATTCAGCACCAAAACAAGCATCTGCCATGGTTTGTCCTATATATAAGTATACCTCTCTATCATATACATCTACAGGTATATCATAACTACGCAGTTGTTTTCTTCCTTTTATGATATTAGTTTTCATGTTGACTATTAATTATAGATGAAGCACTTATATAGTTTCCTGTTGTTGAATTCATTAAAGTAGAAAATAACTGTTTATTTAACCAATCCTCATTGGTTCCGGTTCTTCTAAGTGGGCCATTATGTTCAATGGGGGTAAAAGATTGTAGAAGAGCATTTCCGGTTGCTCCTCCTGGCCCTATTAAAAAGCCCTCACAACAATTTGAATGTTATCAAGTTCTTCTAAATAATCTTTAGGTATTTCTCTTGAGGCTAAGATAAAAGCTTTCTTTTCATCTGTTGCTAAAATAGTAGTTACTTCTTTTAGAATCTTTGGTTTGGATTCTTTGTCTTCTTCTGAAGGGTTCCAAATAATTGCATATTGGAATAATTTTGCTTCTGTCATAATTTGTTGGTTTTATTGTACCATACAAAGTTATATAAATATATTTATATACACAAATATTATTTTATAATATGCGGATAGATTAATTATTCTTAGAAAATTTAATATCTTTAGCCCATTGAAGAACATAATCATCAATATCTTTTTGGTTATATTTAGCTTTGACTAAGAGCATCTCTATTAACTCCATGAAGTCTGTCACACTTAGAGCTGTACCTTCTATTGCTATAGATACTGTCTCATCCCCTGCTTCTAAAGTAAGGGTTGTCTTAAAGTCATCATTTAAGTCTTCTTCTGACATGATTATATATTTTGATTACATATATAAGATACACATTTATGGTGTATTATTCCAAAATTTTTTATGGTATTTTTTATATTGTATATTAGAGCTTGTTGTTGACCCCCCCCCACCATGCCCCCGCCCCAAAAGAAAAAGACCCCTACCCCCTAGCTTATTTTTGGTTCTTTTTATAACCCAGGATTGTGATTGAGAATATTCTCAAATAACTAATACTTTATATTATGATAAATGTTGCAACAAAATCAGAAAAGAAAGCTCAACAGCAAGCTAGAGAAGACTATGCTAAGAGTTTCAATGAAGAAATCATTGAAGATAATAATATGTTTACTAATGACATTGATGAAGGTACTATAACCCTTCCAAACTGTTGGGATTGGGACAGGTTTAGTCATCACATGAGAGGACTTGAGTAGTCATGAATGATAAACTATACAAAGTAACAGTAGAGCTTGAGGGTTCTACTGTTAATTCTATGCAAGTATTTGCAGATAGTAAATGGCATGCAGAGATGCAAGTATATACTAAGAAGATGTCTATCCAACCAGACAGAAGTAAATACAATGCTAAGCTTATTAGAAAATACATAACTAAGAGAGTGTAATGCTCTCTTATTTTCTTGCTGATTGGTTCTCTTTGATAACTTGCCAACACACACCCAACACACTCGCAGTTGCCAATTCTTGCTCTGGGAGCAAAATTGACACCTGCTCTTAGCCTGCACACACCACTGGTTCTCTTTGAGAACCTCTTTGGTTCTCTTTGATAACCCATCATTGTAAGCGATAATCAATTTATAAACCAATTCTAATTATTATGTTAAGAGGAAATTATTATGGGAAGTACAAAAAAGTATCCCAGTCCACAGGACAAAGAATCACTGTGTTTAAATATGCAGTATCTGGAAGTGAGCAAGAACTTGCTAAGTATAAAGCAGCTTTAGAGGCTCAAGGTCAACCTTGTCATGTTGAAGAGTTTGATGAAACTCACAAAGGCAAGATGATTTACTTCACTACTGTTCACAATGGTAAAAATATTGAGTTGCAGGTATCACCTAACAATGCAATCTTTGTACCTAATGATACAGTAGATGAACTTGAGTCTAAGTTGCAAACCGTGACTGACCCAGCTTTGAAAGCTGCAATGGCTTCAAGAATTGCTGATTTGATTTTAGGAGCACCAGCTTCTAACTCATCTCAAGCAACTCATGCAACAGCAAGTGCTGCGCAAGCTGAAGAAGTATCCGCTGAAGAAGCAGATTTAGGACAGTAATCCTAGTAGTACATAGAGTAACCCCAGACTGCACCTAACCTGTAATGGGTTGGGTGCTTTATTTAGGTTCTACTGACTTCTAAATTAATTACTGGGTGCTGAGTATTATGTAGTACTTCTTAATATGCAATTGTATATAATAATACTAGGAACATATAGTTTTAGATCTGGACTATGAGTAATTTATTTAACAAGTATTAACATAAAGTTATTAACAATTTTAGTAAAACACTTGTATATGTCATTTTTTTTATGTAACTTTAAAACATCAAGAAAGATGTTCTCAATGATTCAAAGTTCCACTATACAAGAGTAATATAATTAAATAAACTCTAGAGAACAATAAGCCCTAAAATACTTGTTTTGTAATAAGCTGATTAAGAATAGCTTAGTCTCATAGTTATAGTACTAAAACAAAAGATTTATTAGAGGTAAATAACTATTGAGTATTAAAATATATTACTAAACTACTACTAATACTCTATACAGGTAGTATATAATAGTTATTAAGCTTATTATTAACAACTTAATAGAGATTATTATGCTGGTGGAAGAGAGTGTTTGAGTGGGAGACAATAAACCCACTATTTTACTTACTCCTTATAACCCTTAGAAATATTCAATCCTAATTAAATCATATGGCTATGAAATATATAAAACAACTTATAAGATGGCTTAATAAACCTATAATAAGAATAGATCTATCCTTAAATGAAGATTACTTATATCTAATACTATTATCATATATTATATTATCATATTTACTAACACTATATTTAAGATAAGGATAACTCTATCCGAATTATTTAAACCCAAACCAATGAAAAGAAGAAACTTAAGTGGTGTATTCATCTTTGAAAAATTTGATGATGAACCTAAGGAACAACCAACAGTCTTTGAAGATTGTAAAGAAGAAACTCAAGACAAATGGCTTGATTCTCTTGAAGAATCAGCTCTAAAGAAGTTGTGTAAACAACTAGCTCAATGTATTAGAGAATTAGGAGAACATTTTGATATAGTAACACAGGAAGAATAGTAACTCTATCCAGAGTTTATCTAATAATCTAAACTTATATATTATGAAAAAAGAAATACTAAGACTATATATTATTTTAGGTTCTATGCTTATCATTATTGGTTTTGTACTATCTATATTTAATTATCATCTCCTATTATGGTGCATACCTATAATACCAAGTGGATTTATAGTAGGATGGAATATTGGTAAACTAGGATCATTTTAAACACTTTAATATATAGATATGAACAAGAAAACTAAAACAAAGTCTTCATCACCTATAAACATAGAAGATATGTATCAACATTATCTAAAACTATGTAACTTAGATGAAACCAATATGCATCTAGTACAAAAAATAGAAACTAAAAGAGCTTTTATGGGTGGATGTATGGAAGCACTGACCGTATTATTAGACATTGTTAATCATATGGAAGAAGAAGAATCTATTAAAGCATTTGAAGACCTATTTGATCAAATAGGAAAACACTTTAAAGAAGGAATAATAATCAGGAAGAAATCTAAAAAATAAATCCATGTCTAAACACTATGTAACATTTGGTCAAGTACATATTCACTCAGTGAATGGTAAGACCTTAGATAAAGATACAGTAGCTGTGTATCATGCAGATAATGATGCAGAAGGTAGAGCTAAAGCATTTGAATACTTTGGTGATAAATTCTTTACAGACTATCATGGAGAAATGTGGAATCCGGAAAATCTAATATACTTTCCTAAAGGATATGTAGAAATATAAGTAACTGGAATAAGTAGATCTTACCAGAAAGTAAGCTGCTCCCAGTTATGAAACACTATAAATTAACTTTGTAAGAGTTAGTGAAAGGTGTATCCAAGACTTACAATCTCTTGGAGGGATAAATAGACCAAATAAAAGAGTTCTAATCCCGATGATTTCATTAGCTAGTAATCATTGAAAATAATGGATAAAAGGGTAGTAGACTACCAATTTAGACCTAGACTTCTAATATGTCTACATTAAGGACATTTAAGTTGTCTAGGTCTATTATAATACACCAGTCTCATGTAGATATGAAGACTTCTTATAAATCACTCGAATTTCACTTTGTTGTTGTAGGAGATTGAGCTGTTGAGCACCTATTTTATAAGTGACGATACAAATTATTGTATTGAAGGAAGCAAGTAATTAATAAGATGTGAAACTACCTGATTAATAATTCCTCATCATTCTGTTTAAATACAGAAGTATTATACAAAACTAGGCAGTAGAGGTAACACGCTGTGTAGGGGAAGATTAATCAGCTCCCAAGGATGAGTAGTTGTAATACAAAGTAAGAAAGCTCGTAGTGACTCTTAACTGAGAACTATAAGTATAATAGAAAGCAGGTAAAGCCCCTGAAGTATTATAACTAAGTGTAGAGGGTAATAAACAAAAGGTCAATATTACATACCTATATAAAATGTAATACAACTCTAATTCTAAGCAAATGGAAACTAGA
>CAYUEO010000047.1:0-7433 GCA_964443755.1 uncultured Gammaproteobacteria bacterium
CCAACAAAACGCCCTTTATCAAGGACATTTTCCCTGACAGGGGCGATTTTTATCTCTTTCCCTTCAGTGCTTGTTTTAGGTGATAGCCAGTTTTAAACTTAGCTACCTTGACTGCTGGAATAGTTATTCTTTCGGAAGGCTTCTGAGGATTCACACCGCCACGAGAATAACGTACCCGAGACAAGAATGTGCCAAAGCCGGCTATCGTTACTTCTCGGTCACCTTTCAATTCCTCAATGACCGTGTCCGTAAAGATATCCAGCATCTTCTCAGCTTGTTTTTTGTTCAAGCCTTCGACACTGTGATAAATCTTGTCGATTAGTTGCGCTTTGTTCATAAGGTTAAGCGTTAGTTTATTATAAAAATAACTGCTTAATATAATGGGTTACCGCGCGTATTCAATCGCCCTTAATTCCCGGATTACATTAACCTTTATCTCTCCTGGGTATTTTAACTCATTTTCTATTTTTTTTGCAATATCCCTAGCTAAATTATATGACTGGAAGTCATTAACATGATCTGGTTGCACAAACACTCGTACTTCGCGTCCAGCCTGAATAGCATAGCATTTTTCTATACCTTCGAAGCTTTGAGCTATTTTTTCCAACTCTTCTAAGCGATGGACGTAGTTTTCATAGTTATCGCTTCGAGCCCCTGGACGAGCGGAGGATATAGCATCAGCCACCTTAACAATCACCGAAATAAGAGTTGATGGTCTGTCTTCGTGATGACTTTCAATAGGAGCGATAATTTCTGGAGATACATTATATTTCTTAGCAATATCTCGACCAATGTCAGTGTGATTTCCTTGTACTTCATGGTCAACCGCTTTGCCGATGTCGTGTAACAAGGCGCCCTTCTTAGCCGAGGTGACATCAGCTCCAAGTTGTTGGGCTAACATACCAGCTAAATGAGCAACTTCTACTGAGTGTCGTAAAACGTTTTGTCCGTAGCTAGTTCGATATTTTAAACGACCAATAAGAGAAACAAGTTTAGGGTCAAAACCAGCAATCCCTACCTCATACATAGCATCTTCACCCGCTTTTTTAATATCAAGAGCAATATCTTTCTTGGCATTTTCAACCGCCTCCTCAACCTTAGTAGGGTGAATTCGACCATCCTTGATTAGATATTCAAGAGCTTTTTTAGCTATATGACGCCTAATTAAAGAGAAGCAGGAAACGGTAATAGCGTTGGGGGTGTCATCGACAATGATTTCTACTCCTGTCATTTGTTCAATAGCTTTAATATTTCGTCCCTCTCTACCAATAATTCGACCCTTCATCTCGTCGTTAGGCAGATCAACGGTTGTAGTGGTTAACTCAACTGTGTAGTTAGAGACCATGCGTTGCATAGCCAGAGCTAACATGTCCTTAGCCTTATCATTAATAACATCCTCAGAATTATTCTCAAGCTTGCGCACTCTGGCCATGAGGTCATCAGCGGCCTTTTCTTCAATTGTTTTAATTAAAACATCTTTAGCTTCTTCAAGAGAAAGATTAGCTATTTGCTCAAGCTTTTGTTCTTGTTCAATTTTAACCCCTTTAATTCTTTCTTTTATTTCCTGGACTTCATTGACTTTATCGTAGAGTTTTTGTTGCTTTTCCTGAAGATCAAGTAACTTTTGGGAGAAGGAATTTTCTCTTTGTTCAAGTCTTTTTTGGAGCTCATTAAGCTCTGTACGTCGAGAAGTTTCCTCTTTTTTTGACTCGTCTATAATTTTTAGAGCCTTGTCTTGAGCTTTTAAAAGTAACTCCTTTTCTTTGATTTGAGCTTCGTTGATTATCTTGTCCGCCTTGTCAGCGGCGTTAGCAATCTTAGAGTTGGCTGATTTCTTAAAGTATAGAAAGCCAACAAAAAAACCACCCGCAGTCAAAACAAGGTACAAGACATAGCTTAGGTAATCCATATTAGCTGAGCTGTCTTTAGGAACTTAAGGTGGAATGTGTGAATATTAAACTTTGAAAAGCCTATAGTGTCAAACAAAACACTATATATTTCCCCGATTGAAGTCGGTGTGTATAATTTTTTCTTCTAATTTTAGATAAAAAATTAAATTTCTCATAAAACGGGTAATCGGCAAAGTTAAATCTCTAATAATCCGTAAACAGTGGGTCCTTCAAAGTATTCCTAAAAACAAGTCTTTATTAATTTATTATATGTTAACTTTATCACTAATATCAGCGTTTGTAAAGTTGCTCAACGCTAGCGAGTTATCGTTGACTTTGAGCCAAAAATAAAGTAATATTTAAAAATATGAACATAACAGAACTCGCTAGAATACTTAGAATATCGCCACAAGAGCTCAGGGACCTCCTCCCTCAACTCGGTTTTGCGATTGGCCAGAAAGCTATCAAGGTTGATAATAATACAGCCAAAAAAATTATTAAAGATTGGCCATTTTTGCGTCGCCAATGGGAGCAAAAGAAGATAGCGGCTGCTATAAAAAAACAAGACGAGGTTTTACCTAAAGAAAGAAAAACCATTGAAGTCCCAGCGGTTATCACCGTCCGGTCTTACGCCGAGGTAGCCGGAATACCGGTTAATCGCGTGTTAATGGAGTTGATGAAAAATGGTGTATTTACCTCTATAAATGAAAAAATTGATTTTGACACTGCCTCGATAGTCGGAGAAAACTTAAATCTTGACGTGCAGCTGGCTCAAAAAGAAGAAAAAACTGATATTAGGGAAGATAAGAAGTTAGCGGAGATATTAGCTGGAGAGGAAAAAGCAGATATGGTAGAAAGACCGCCAGTTATTGTGGTGATGGGTCATGTTGATCATGGAAAAACTAAGCTACTTGATTCTATAAGACATACGGACGTGGTTACCGGAGAAGCAGGAGGCATTACTCAGCATATTGGCGCCTATCAGATTACTAGAAGTGGTCGAATTTTAACATTTATAGACACCCCTGGTCACGAGGCGTTTACAGCTATGCGTAGTCGTGGAGCAAAGGTAGCTGATATTGCTATTTTAGTGGTAGCAGCTGATGACGGTGTTAAACCTCAAACAGTCGAAGCCTATCGTATTATTGAAGCAGCTAAAATTCCTTTTTTAGTAGCTATTAATAAAATAGATAAATCTGATGCTGACGTAAATAAAGTATTACAAGAATTATCAACTCAACTTAATATTACCCCCGAAGACTGGGGCGGCAAGACAATTTGCGCTCCAATATCTGCTAAGGATGGCACAGGAATTGAAGAATTATTAGACATGGTTTTATTGGTAGCCGATACTGAAGGCGCTGGTTTATTGGCTAATCCTAATGCCGATGCAGCTGGAACTGTTGTTGAATCTAACGTTGATAAGGCCGCTGGACCAGTAGCTACAATTTTAGTTCAAAATGGATCACTGCACGTTGGCGATCAGTTGTGTTTAAATGAGATAGTCTACGGAAAGGTAAAATCGCTGAAGAACTATAAAGGAGAAGAAGTTGTGGAAGCTGGGCCGTCGACACCGGTTAAGATTTTAGGTTTAAAAATATCACCAGCAGTAGGAGATATTCTTCATGTTGGCGAAGGAGAAAAAGTTAAAACGAAAAAGATTAAGACCTCTTCTCAAGCCGCTGATGTTGTGGTTTCACAATCTCAAAGCTCCGGAAGCGAACAAGCAGAAGACAAAACCCCGAAGATTAATATTCTAATAAAAAGTGATTTTTTGGGGTCAGCCGAAGCGATTGAAGAATCTTTATTAAAACTAAACAACGAAAAAGTAAAAGTTAGAATTATTTCTAAAGGTTTAGGGTATATTACCGAGGGTGATGTTAAGCGAGCTGAGGATACAGATGCTAAGATATTAGGTTTTAACGTTAGGATTGCCCCTAATATAGAAACATTGGTTAGAGAAAAGCGAGTGATAGTGAAAATGTTTTCTGTTATTTACGACCTCATTCAGTTTGTTAAAGAGGAGATGCAGCTGCTAGTTAAGCCCGAAATCAATCGCATTGAGTTAGGTAGACTCAAGGTGTTGGCAGTATTTCGCACCGAATCAGGTAGCCAAATTGTGGGGGGCAAAGTCTTAGATGGTTCGATTAAGAATAATAGTTTTATAGATGTTAAAAGAGGAGATGATTATATTGTGACAGGAAAACTGACTCGCCTTCAGTCTGGAAAACAAGACGTTGATGAGGTTGATAAGGATCAAGAAGCGGGCTTAAAATATGAAGGTAGACCCTTAATTGAAGTTGGCGACATTCTTAACGTTTTCCAAGAGGAAAAGATTATAGATAAAATTTAATTATGTCTAGTGCCTCCAGATTAAATGAGATACTCTTACGGGAATTAGCGACTGCAGTTAATCGAGAGGTCGGTTTACCTGATACATTAATTACAGTCACCTACGTAGATTGTAGTCCTGATTTAAAAGTTGCTAAGGTAGGCTTTTCAGTTTTACCTGATCACTTAGCAGGTACGGCTATAAGAAAGCTACAGTCCTCTACGTCTGTATTGGCCCCTCTGCTACGCAATAGAATAAAATTACGCAGGTTTCCGCGTTTAATTTGGGAATTTGACGCCACTGAAAAGGAGGCTGGTAAAATTGAAAGATTAATTGCTGGTATAAATACGGATGACTTAGAGGATTAATTTCAGATTTACTTGATTTGTCGAGTCCAGTCTAGGCTGGACTTTTTTGTTTTTATCCTTTATAATAATTCGTTATATGAATCTATCAGAAAAACTACAATTAGCTTATTTTAAACTAAAACATTCAAAAAAAGCCTTATTAATTGGACACATATCTCCCGATGCGGATGCCTTGGCTTCTGTGGGGGCTATGATTGAAATATGTTCTAGCTTGAATATAGAAAGCTATAGCTATGCGGATGGATTAATGGTTGATTCATTTAATTTTATCCCTAATGCTAACAAGATTTCACCTCAACCGCCGACTGATCTGCTTGATTTTGATATTATTGTTATTTTAGATTGTGGTTCTATTTCTCGCACAGCCCTAAAAGATAGGCTAGAAACCATGTTGTGTTTGAAAAAAGAAGGCAAGATACCTGAAAGGCCATATATTATTGAAATAGACCATCATGTGCCTCAGGATGCCTATGCTGATTTGGAAATACGGCTTCCAGATAAAGCATCTACGACAGAGATAATTTTTCACTTGCTTCAAGTTAATGGCCATGCCATAACTAAATCCTTGGCTGATTGTATTCTGATTGGTCTAATGACCGATACTGGCCATTTTCTACACGCTAACTCTTCTAGAGAGGCTTTGGCAGTAGCTTCGGAAATGTTACTGCGCGGCGCTTCAATGCCTAATATTATAAGCAATACGGTCAGTAACAAAAGCTATACATCCCTAAAGATATGGGGTAAGGCGTTAGAGAGCATGAGCTTAAATAAAAAAACCGGTTTAGCGGTAGTAGCCTTTACTGCCCCAGATATTAAAGGATTTTTTGAGGGTAGTGCGGACGGTGGTCTAGATGTAGATATTTATGGAGATATAGTTTCCTTTATTAGTCGTCTAGAGGGCGTCAGAGCGAGTCTTTTACTACGCGAGGAAGACGGCAAAGTAAAGGGTAGTTTGCGGACTGTTTGTGATGATATAGATGTTTCTCAGATCGCTCGGAATTGGGATGGCGGTGGACATAAAAAAGCGGCTGGGTTTTCTCTGGCGGGACGATTGAAAAAAACCGAAACCGGTTGGAAAGTTATTAAGGGTTAGACAATAAATAAATTCAGTTCATTAACAATTAACAATAAGGAGTATTATGGAAACTTACCCAAAACATATTTTTGATAATGTTTTTTGGCCAGTTTTGCAAGTTATTTGGGAGCCATTTAGTAAAAAAAGAAGTCATTGGTGGCATTGGCAAGAAACCCCGTTGTTACCAAATCTATTAGACGCCGGTCTTATTGTACCTGGTTATTCTGGATCTAAAATAAGAAAAAATTTTTTGTCTAATCTTTGGCAAACCAACTTTGGTTGGAAGGGGGTAGCTATTATTAGTCCTACAGATTATCAGGGAAAGTATAGAGTCGGCTACCGTGAATTTAGTGAGTCAGGTTGTAGATCCGAAGTTTGTTCTATAGTGTTATCGGATAAAGTGGCTGTTCTCAGGGGACCAAAAAATGTTGTTTATTTTGCTCTGAGCTATCCTGATAATCAAATATTAAGTCTTAGTTTAAGTATTTGTACTCTTAAAAGTCGAGTTACTTCTAATATTATTTAGAACTTGTAAAAACCCAGAAGCCTGACTTTAGCCAGGCTTCTTTTTTATTGTATTTTATTTTTTATATTTCTTTTCTCGCCAGGCTTTAATTTTTTTATGGTCACCGGAAAGAAGAATCTTGGGCACGCGATGTTTTTTTCCCTCAGCCTCAAAAATTTCAGGCCTGGTATATTGAGGATATTCCTTTGTTCCTTCCTGGGAGTGTGTTTCTTCAATAATACTATCATGATTACCCAGTACTCCGGGGAGCAACCGAGTGATTGAGTCTATAATAACCATAGCGGGCAGTTCACCTCCGGTTAGTACGTAATCACCAATAGAAATTTCGTCATCAACAAATTTTGAAATTCTAGCATCAACCCCTTCATAGCGCCCACAGACGAAGGTTAGCTCATCTAGCTTAGAATATTTATGAGCCAAGGCTTGAGTCCATTTTTTACCAGCCGCTGACAGAAGAATAACTCTTTTTTTGGGGTTATTTTTTTTCTGAGAACTTTTATTTATATCTTTTAAAGCCTTGTAAAGAGGCTCAATCTTCATCAGCATACCAGCTCCACCTCCATAAGGAGAATCATCAACACTGCGATGTCGATCATTAGTCCAGTCGCGTAAATCGTATCTCTTAAATTCAATGAGTTTTTTTTCTTGAGCCCGACGAATAATAGCATCATTGATGTAAGAATCTAGGATGTTGGGAAAAATAGATAGTATATTATATTTCATACAGTCATTATAACAAAAAAACCCGTTTTTATCTCGGGTTTTTTCGTAGAAGTATAATTTTTTACAATTAGATCTTCAAATCATCAATTGCTGAGGTATCAATTTCATCCCGATTGATCTGAGGGGCTTCCGAACGATTCTCGTGTCGGCTAGCTCCTTCTGGATCGTAGATCTTTAAATTGACGCGAGAATTATTTTTGGCGCCAATTATCTTCAAAAGAGTACGGATGGATTGCGCAGTCTGACCCTTACGGCCAATAACGTAACCCATATCAGCCGGATTAGTCTTGAGAGTCAGAAGAACGCCCCTCTCGTCTATTGTCCGGTCTACCATTACATCGTTAGGATTAGCAACGATGCTCTTAACGACCATCTCTAGAAACTGTTTGTCTTGTTCCACCATAAGTTTCATTCGTCTTTCCGGTCTAGCTCAGTCAGTTAATAGCTAGCCTCGGAAAGATATTTATTAAATGACTGCCAAATCAGCAGCTGTATTATACTATTAATTTTATTACTACTA
>CAYUEO010000048.1:0-7214 GCA_964443755.1 uncultured Gammaproteobacteria bacterium
TACAAATATTGGATTGGCATTTGTTGTTTGCATTTTGTTTTATATATTAGTTAATAATTGACTAAACAAATATAGTGGAAATAAACACTAAAAAACAAATAAAAAGTGGAAAAAATAACCACAATTAAAGAAAGAGTACTTTTATTTGCTGAAAAACAAGAAGTTAGCAAGCAAGATTTTTTTAAAAAAACAGGCTTAAATTATGATAATTTCAAAGGAAAATCTAAAAATACGGCATTAGGTAGTGATTCAATAGTGGATATATTTACTACTTACCCTAATTTAAATTTAGAATGGTTGATTGCTGGTAAAGGCGAGATGTTGAAAAATCCAGTTTTTGAAAATGTTATTGAAGAACCGAAAGTGATTTATGGTAAAAAACCGGATAATGAAATTATGTTGGAACTGATAAAACAAAACAGGGAGCTTCAGGATAAATATGCCGATGCAAGGGAAGAGATCGGGAGATTGAAAAACAAGCCGAAAATAAAAGCAGAGAGCGCCTAACGTACACCAATATAGGAAAAGTTTTATATTTTATTGTTAACTATTGAATATTATTGTATGAAAAAAATTTTTGGAATTGTATTAATTGTTATGCTTGCCCAAGTTGGGAAAGCACAGTATGAGGGCAATGTTGATTTGTCGTTTCATTCGGGTAGCGAAGGAAGTGTAAAATTCACCTTTTTTGGTATTACCACCACTCACGGAATTAAAACAAATGGTTTTTTTATTGGCATGGGTACCGGTATTGAAAAGATAACCGCCAAAGCAACCGTGCTCGGTACCGAAATATCAGACGATACTTTTATAATACCGTTGTATTTGCAGCCAAAATATACCTTTGACATAGAAAAAATAAAACCCTTTATAAGTGCCAACATTGGTTTAATGTACGATACGGAATATTACCTATCGGATGGCATTTCGTTTTATCCTGAATTAAACGCGGGACTGTCGTTTGCCGCAAGCGAAGATATAAACATAAACTTTGGGGTTAGTTACCGCATTTATTCAGAGGTAAATTACTTTGGATTAAAAGGCGGAATTTCCTTTTAAAAAGTAGACAATCACCGTCCACAGGTATGGTTTGAAACCTTAAAACAAACAAAGTAGACAAAAAGAAGATACTGTAAATCAATGAAATATGGAAGCGGGTGAAACCCGGTCTTCCACCCAAAAATACGAAGGGGCTGATTTATTTGCTTTTTCAGCACTAAAGTAGACAAAGAACTTAAAAAGCAGACAAATTTTTGTCTGCTTTTTTCTCTCATTGATTTACAGCTTTTACCAGGAGGTTTGTAAAATCAATGAAAATGGAAAGAAAAAAACTCGCAATTATGCCGGCACTCGATGACTGTGGCGGCGATATCCAAAAAAAATGGTTTGTTTATTATTCGTACTTTGACCAAGGAACGGGTAAAATGAAACGCTTTAAGGATTACAAATCCCTGCATAAAGCCAAAACACCCAAAGAGCGCTACGCAATTGCCAACCGCAAGATTGACGAAATATCGGAGAAACTAAAGAGCGGCTGGAACCCATTCAACGGAAAGGAAAACATTTTGTATGTTGACGAATTGCAGCGTGTTGACCAACGCAGTATTTTTGGCGACAAACAAGCCAATTTCAAAAGCTTTACCCACTATTCCAGCTATTTTATTACTGAAAAGCGCAAGATTAGCCGCAGCGAAACCATTAAAAGTTACCGCAGTAAATTGCGAAGGTTTGGCGAATGGCTTACGGCTCAAAATATTCAAGACAATATGAATAATATTACTACCGATATTATTTTAAAATTCTTCGATTATTTGATTGTAACCAGGAAACTATCACAAAGCACCGTTAAGGATTACAAACAACTGCTTACTGCTGTTTTTGATTTAGCTATTGATGCTGGCGATATAATTAATAACCCGGTAGACCCATCGATAAAAGGAGGACACCGCATTGATTATGCAGCGCAGCCCATTGCGCCCGATGATTTAAAATTACTGATGAAAACTCTTGAAAGCGACACTCAATTATATATAGCTGCATTGCTTGAATATTTTTGTTTTATGCGCCCAGGTAAAGAAATTCGTTTAATGAAAGTAAGCTGGATAAATTTTGGGCTGGGCATGATAACCGTGCCCGATGAATTGTCGAAAAGCGGAAGGCAAAAGATTTTAACCATGCCCAACTACCTGCAGGAAGTGTTGCGTAAAAACAACATTCATACTTATAATCAGGATTTATTTGTGTTGGGTAAGAATGGCAAACCGGGACCGGAACCGTGGGGTAAAAATCATTTCTCAGAGAAGTTCCGCAGAATACGTATTAAACTAAACCTACCGTTGGGGTACAAATTGTATTCATTCAAGCATACAGGCAACGCGGTGGCTTTTGCGGCTGGAATTCCTTCATCGATACTGATGAACCAAAACGGGCATAGCTCGCTTGAAATTACCAGCATTTATTTAAAAAATACTGCCAAGGTAGCCAGCCCGGAGCTGATGAATAATTTTCCAGCACCGGACAAATAATTATTTACGGCGTTTTGTCTTTTTCGCCTGCTCCTGGTCGGTGTCTAAATTTATGTTCACCTCTGAACCTTTTTTCACCTTACCGTCGACAGTTACCTGAACCTGGTTGCCATTGTTTGTTTGGTTCTGAGCAAATTTATAACCGCCTACCAAACCGGTAGCCACGCCTAATAAAAAGAACGTAGTGACCATGAATAATTTTCCTTTTGTTGTCATTTTAAAAATCTTTATAATTTAACTTTCAAACTCAATGGAATTAATACGCTTTAACCAACCATTTAAAAATTGAACGTTGTTTGGTTTTTGTGCTAATTGTTTGTAGTAATTAATCCTAAAGTGCTTAATTACTTTAAATAAATGTTCCGGATTTTGGGAATTAATGGCAGCGCAGGTTTTTGGTCCGATAATTCCATCTGTTTGAACTCCAACAAGAGCCTGTATTTTCTTAGCCCAAGTACGTACTGAATTTACTGCAAAATCGAATAAAATGTACTGTAGTGAAAAGTTTTCAATTAAATGCATTCCACATTTTTTCCAATACTCGGCATAGTGATTCCTTACCAATGCATCCAGATTTTCATCCTCAATATGATTATTATGTTTTATCGGACCATTTTTGGCTTTGTACAAATCAATTATTGGCCAGATTGAACTGTTTGGAAATATTCTCCGAGCAATTCCCATATACGTTTCGGCTCCTGCATCGCCTGGAACATTGGCATAATATTGCTCATGCTCAATTTCCCTTTTATAAATAATATCAAATGCTTTCATCTTTCTTAAATTTTCCGGTGTTGTCGAACTCTTTTAGTTTAGCCAGGAGCCATTTTGGTACAAGCGAATCGTTAATGGCTCCAATATTTTCCAGAATAGAGATTCCTTCTTTTACTAGCAGCGAGGTTAATACCAGTTTTTCGAACCATCCAAAAAAATACATTTGTTCACCGCCTATTCGGTACGAAACAAAAACATGCGCTACTATTAATAAGCTCATGTACGAAATGAGCTTAAAAATTATTTGGCCCCAGGCTTTTGACGATAACGACTTTTTTTTCCAATGCTTTAAAAATCCAAGAAACGTATCGCCGGCAATCATAATTACCAGGAACTTTAAAAACTCCCAATCGCTGTAAAAATATTTTTCGATTAGAGCTATAAGCGGGCTAATAGCAATCGAAATAATGATTATGAGTAGTGGTTTCATGATTTGGATTATTTAATTATAGGTTTTAAGGCGGCAATATGCTTAAGCTTAATGCCTTCTAAAAGATTGCCCTTTTTATCGAGCAAGTTTTTTTTATCAATTTTTTGCAAATCAACCTTAAATTCTTTTTCCATAAGAACCTTTTCAAACTCATCGCGCCTTTTGTTTTTTTCGCGAATGGAATCGGCAATGGCCTTATTTTTTTCAATAAACTCCTTCTGATTTTCAGCTTCAGTAAGTTGTTTGCTAAAATCTTTTTCGGCATCGGTAAATACAACCACTTTATTTAATGCTTCGGAATTTTTGCGGTGTGCATTGGTAAGTTTCTCTTGATTTTCAACCATTGCTAGTGCTGTGTCAAGGTCTGTAATTTCAATATTGCCTAACTCAGATATGGTATTAAGCAATGGAATGATTTGTTCATTTTTCATTTTTTCGGATTTTTAAAAGACTAGTAATGAATTATCTGCTTCGTTATAAACTGCGGTAAATGCTGCCGGTTGGTCTGCCGTGCTTACGCCTTGTGTAGCATATTTTGCCACACTTCCGTATTTTGGTTTTATTGTCCAGCCCGATCCTATTAATTCTCCTGACCAACAGCCAGTTGTTGATGACGAGAAAAAAACCCTGAATACCTGGCCATCGACCCAAGTTCCTGCACCCTTTGTAATTGTTAAATTTTGCACGCGGCATGTGCTATTCAGGTTCATTACTTTAACACGAATGTTATTTGATGTTGGATATAAACTAAAAGAAGTGCCTCCAAAAATTGTGTTACCAATTTCAATTGTTTGAAAAGCGGTTGCAATACGACCTTCGACAAAAACATTTGTAAAAGTTGCATCCTTAGCGTAAACATTTCCATCAGTATCGATGCGAAATTTATTCATGCGCAAATAGTTGCTGCCTAAAGTCATTGAGGTTGCATTTGCTGTATAAGCGTTTGCAGTTTGCTTTGTGCCTGTGAAAAGGCTATCGGAATGAATGGTAAACGGTGCAATTTTATTTGTTTGACCCAATTCAAATAAAGTACTCCCTGCATTTACTCCTTTAAGTCCCCAGCTACTTATTGAACTATAATACATAGTAATATAATTACTACTATCATGATATGCCATGAATGACTTATTGGTTGAATCTAAAGCAATTCCAGCACCCGAACCAATTATAGAACCTGCATATAGTTTTGAGGTATTAATAGTAAAGGCAGCTATTTGATTTGTTGAGCCAAATTGAAATTCAGCAGTACTGCCATTACTGGAACCGTAAAGACCCCAATTAGTGTCGTCATTATAATACATCATAACTCTTGCGCCACTTGATGCCGTTGTAGAAGCGGCTTTTGTTACTGCAAGACGATTATTGCCATTATTAAAATGCACTCTTTGACTAGCACTTCTTATACCATATGAATCAATTGTATTACCACCAATTTTACCTGCTGTTGAATAAATAGTACCTTCTAAATAAGCATTTCCAGCAGCCCAAAAACCCATACCTGAAAGTGTACCGAAATTTGGTGATGTAATACCATCTAACTTACCAACTCTTACGTAATTAGTGTGGGCACCACTTACGGCAGTTTTATTACCAACAACAGACATATACGGACTATTGCTGTCGTTTGAAGTAATGTAAATAGCACCTCTACGATTTGCATCATAGACATTACCATCTCTCACTATTTCATCACCAGCGGCTGGTAAATCAGTATAACCAGTATTATCATAACTTGATTTTATAAAATATTGACTGGTTGATGTAGTATTAGGTGCTGAATCTATACTTGATGCACGTAGTTCATAATATTTAATACCTGTACCTGTAAATACTTGACAACGAATAATATCACCAGGTCGAAACGGATTACCTGTAGCTTCATCAAAAACAAATTCCCAAAAAGCACTACTTATATCATTAACTTGTAATATTTTAGCACCATCTGAAAACCAATATGAGCCATTACCACTACGAATTTTATTAACATTAAGCTCATAAATTTGCATTCCTTTACGAACGGTAAGGTTGTCAAAGGTTGCATTCCATAAGCTTGATTCTTTTTTAATTGCAAAACCTTCGCCTGCAAACCCATCAGCAAAAACTCCATAATTATAAAGCCCTGTATGAATTAAAGCATTGCCGCTTGCTACTTCAAAAGCATCTATTCCTAAGCTATTTTGAACTCGAAAACCATTGGCGGCATAAACATCAAGCCCTGCAACAGAATTTTGATAAATGAAATCGGTATATACGTTGGTTGTTGCACGAATAGAACCAACTACATCTAAAGCCACGTTAGGGTTAATTATACCAATACCGAAATAACCTTCCATAAGGTAACTAGCACCATAAGAACGAAATAAAACTTTATAATCATCATCAACATTATTTCGTAATGCTAAAACTCCACCATTATTATTATTACCAAATGTTGATGTTTTACCTGAATTATTATATTGTGTGTTAACATAAGCTACAAGAGAATTAATATTAATACTATCAGCAACATTTAATACTTTTGCCGACCAATCTACTGTACTAAGATTAGAATTACCTGAATGATAAGCATTAAATCCACTTAATTTATATACTGAATTAAGTATATAGCCTGCTGTTGTAATATCTATACTATTATTAATTTCATCAATTAAAGATGTTGAAGTATTAGTATCATAATAATCTTTACCAAACAATTCAAAATTACCTAATCCTTCAAATTCAACTATATTAGCTTCCGAATTACTAATATAAACATGAAAACCAGCATATTTAACACCATTATATGTAAAAGTACAGGGTACTATAGAATTAATACCTGTACCATATATTTTATAGTTAATATCAAATTGTTCAGAATTATAATGTTTGCCTGCTGAATATTCTACAACGGTTGTAGCATATAGTCCATTATCCCGTTTGAATATAATTTTACCACTACTCCATGAATTATAGGCATGATTTGTATTTGTTAATTCACAAATGGCTATAACAGATTTTTTATAAGACGTAATTTGTAATTGACCTGCTAAATTGATTCGTCTTGTAAATTGTGAAGCATGTAGATTATCTAAGGTATCAGCATTTATATTCAAATTATCCACAAATGCTTTGTTTACACCTATTTCCCAATCACCCCAGCCATATGCTGCATCCCAATTTGTTTTATTGTAACCTGTAGCACTTAATGTTCCTGTTATATCTAATCCTTTATCAAGTTTCCATCTACTATCAGCAACTGCATATTTTAAAGTACTCAACAATGTATTAGTAGCACCGTATATACGCATACCACCATCGGCATTAACTTCTTGTGCACTACCAAGATTTATATATGTATCGCCAACGTTTAATTCAGTTTGGTTGTAATGGTCAATGGTACCAGTAATGGATAAGTTGCCTGTAACCGATAAGTTTTTAGTGGCAAAATCCTGAGTTGACAGTCCGGCTTTAAGTGCATAATTATTATCAACTATAGTGGCATCGGC
>CAYUEO010000049.1:0-7046 GCA_964443755.1 uncultured Gammaproteobacteria bacterium
ATCAGCTTTCAGCTCTTATTATACTTACTATACTTTTATTAAATATCCGGTGTCTGTTTTGGGCGTCAACATGCTTGATACCGGACACACTTACTGGAACAAAGCTTTAAATATACTATATCGTTCTGGTCAACCTTTTTACGCCAGTGAGTTCGGTGGTTTTGTGGCTTTTTGGGAGACTACCAATACCGAGCTGCGCTTAAGGAGGATGATTGATGAATGGAAAGTTTTATTAGAGGCGGGTTCTATCGGAGCTAATTTTTATCAATCCCATGATAACTGGGCTCAACCAGTAGTAACGGGATATAATGATCCGTGGCAGCCAGAACAACCGGATGACTTAAGGGGTTTCTGGGATGAAAAAAATCAAGCTAAACCGGAGCTAGAGGTCTTATCTAAGCTATTATCTGATCTAGAGGTGAGTTGGGCGGATTCTGTGTCTAGTGGGGATAGGCAAATAAAATTAGTGGTTAAAAATATTAGACCGTATCGTTTGTCTGATATTAAGGTTCAAATCGGGCTTAACAATAACTCCGATTTTTCTAGCATAGCTACTTTAGACATCGGAGATTTAGGCATTGCAGAAGAAAAAAATATCCAAATAGAATTACCTGCCGAAGCGATAGCTAGCGACTTTATTATTACTCGTTTCAGTTACTTTACTCATTCAGGCTTACCCGGCGTATCGCGAGTGAAGTTGGTTTTACCGGTTCAAGATCGCGCTCCTCTAATTTTAAATAGCGACTTTATTTCTGAGTCTAAACAAAATAATATTTTAACTGGCCGTTTAGTGTACTCAGATAACTTAAAAATTATTCTACCTACCGATTGGAAATATTTTAGTATCAATAATAAAAAGTATACTAATAGTGGAGAGTTAATGGATATACCGGTTAATAATCCTTATCAAGCAGTTGATGATTTAGAGATATCTCGTGATGGGCAAAGTTGGACGGGCTTTATTGGTCCGCAGCAAGCCGGAGGTGGTAACTATTATATTCGCTTCCGTTGGCCTGAGATTAGTGCTCAGGAGCAGGCTTTGATATTAAGCGGAATAGGCGATTCCGAAGTTAAAATAGATAGTCAGGGAAAAATTTATACTTTTCCAACTCATAACTATAGAGAAAATTATATATCAGCTGAAGATTTAGATTGGCCTCAACCCGGAGATATGATTAGTTTACAAATTAACAGACAACAAGCGACTTATATTAGTTTTAGTGCTATTAAAAACGGTATGGCCGGAGTTGAAACCTCACTACTTAGAGATGTGCTGATCGACTTATCTCCGCCAGTTATCTTCGCTCCTAGAAGTCTTTTGGTTAAACAAGAAACAAATTAAAAGAAAAATATTGACCACTAGTTTTAAAATTGCTATAATTATTTTAGTTTAAAAAATGTTTCTTAAGCACCATTGGTTCTTGAGAGAATAAAAAACACTTATGAAAAAAACATTGATTGCCCCTTTGGCAGTGGTCCTCGTCATGGCTCTTTTGGGAGCGATGTTCATTTATTTCTACATTTCTATCAATCGGATGGAAAAAACCTTAACTGAGACGCAGACAGTGATTGCTGATAATTCTGCTAAAATCCAGTCCGTTGTTAATTTCTTCAACTCTAACCAAAACGCTAATGGCCAGGCTAACTAAAATAAATAATACTAATTTAACTGGTCGGGAGGGAGTAATAAGATCCCGCCGCTTCCAGAATAATAATACTATGAAAAGAGAATTTGTTTTTCCTCTCGTTGTCGGAGTAATTTTAGGCGGTTTATTAATGATCTTTTGGCAGTTTAATGCTCGCTTGAACAATGTTGCCGCTGGCGTTACCCAGCTCGGTCAGGTTAGCAGCCAAAATACGCAAACCGTGAACGATATCGTCAGTTTTATCAATAATGCCACTGGTGCTCAGAACGGACAGGCCCCAGCTGCTACCCCTCCTGCAGCAGAATAGTTTTTAAAAAAACTTCCTAAAAACCCTGTTTATAACAGGGTTTTTGTGTTATAATGCCTCTGTAAGCCAAGCTATTATTTAGGTGGTTGTAATTTATGAACAAAGAACAGGCTAGAAAAATGATTGATAGTTTAAAGCGGGAAATTGATGTCCACCGTTATAATTATCATGTGTTAGATCAAGAGACTATTCCGCCAGCCGCCTTAGATCAGCTGAAAAATGAGCTATTTATTTTAGAAAATCAGTGGCCGGATTTAATTACTCCTGATTCACCAACCCAGCGCGTGGCTAGTGAAGTTTCGGCTAAGTTTCAAAAGTCAGTCCATAGTCAGCCAATGATTTCTCTATTCGATGCTTTTAGCGAAGAAGATATGTTAGGCTGGCAAGAACGTAACGCCAATTATTTAAAAACAGATTTTAATCCAGAGTATTATTGTGAGTTAAAACTTGATGGCCTGGCTCTCAGTTTACGTTATAAAAATGGTTTGTTAGTTGGAGGAGCAACTAGAGGCGACGGAAAAATTGGCGAAGAGGTGACAAGTAATTTAAGAACTATCTCAAGCTTACCGTTACGACTCAGGATCCCTGCTTCCAGCGAGTTAATGAGTATCGGTTTTTCTAAAGATCAGGCCCAAGATTTGTTAAAAGAAATTAATCAGGGATTAATTGAAATCCGCGGTGAAGCTATTATATCTAAAGCTACTTTAGAATCTTTAAATAAAAAATATGCTGCTGCTGGTAAGCCACTTTTAGCTAACCCAAGAAACGCTGTTGCTGGATCAATTAGACAACTAGACCCTAAAATCACCGCTTCTCGCCAGTTAGATTTTTATCCTTATGATTTGCTAATTTCCAGTCTGAAGCGCGGACAATTAATTGTTACTAGACAACAAGCCGATGCTTTAACTAAACTACTTGGTTTCAAACGCCTCAAACAAAATAAAGTTTGCTCCGATTTGGCTAGCGTGTTTTCTTTTTATAAACAAATAGAAAAAGACCGGGCTCAACTGCCTTTTGAGATAGACGGTATAGTGGTAAAAATTAATGATTTGAAAATGTGGCCGATTTTAGGGATAGTGGGGAAGGCGCCCCGTTATATGATGGCTTATAAATTTTCCGCCGAACAGGCTGTGACTCAAGTTCTGGATGTGGTGTGGCAAATTGGCCGGACCGGTGTTTTAACTCCGGCGGCAGTTTTAAAACCGGTTAAAGTTGGTGGGGCAATGATTAGTCGTTCTACTTTACATAATTTTGATGAAATAGAGCGTCTTGATTTAAAAATTGGTGACCAAGTTGTGATTGAGCGTTCAGGAGATGTTATTCCTAAAGTTTTAAATGTTTTACCGGGCTTAAGAGTAGGCACAGAAATAAAAATCACTCCGCCCCATAAATGTCCGATGTGTGGCGGCTTGGTAACCAAAGTAGCTGGTGAAGTGGCATATCGTTGCCAAAGTAGACGGTGTTACGCGGTTAATTTACGCCAAGTAATCCATTTTGTTTCTAAAGGAGCCGCTAATCTTGACGGTCTGGGCCCTAAAATAATTGAGCAGTTTATGGCAGCCGGATTAATTAAAGACGCGGCGGATTTGTTTGCTTTGAAAAAATCTGATTTGTTAGGTCTAGAAAGATTTGGTGAAAAAAAAGCGGATAATGTTATTGCTACTATCGAATCCCGACGATTAATTAGCTTAGCGCGTTTTATCTATGGCTTAGGAATTAGGCACGTTGGAGAAGAAACAGCTATTGCTTTAGCTAGCTACTATCAGGTTGAGATCAGGCGACCGGATTTTAATAAAATATATTCAGACACTTCTATTTTAGATTTGGCACAGTTTTTTAAATCCCAGGCTGAAGAAGATTTGGCTAAGCTCCAGGATATTGGCCCGATTGTAGCTAGTAGTATTAAAAACTTTTGGTCAAATATTGAAAATATTAAAATTTTAGAAAAATTTAATCAACATGGCTTGCGATTAGAAACGCCAGGCGCTGATGTAGAAGTTGGCTTGATTTCAAAGGGGAGGTTGGCGGGTAAAACCTTTGTCCTAACGGGAACTTTAACTAGTTTGACAAGGGAAGACGCTAAAGTTAAAATTAGAGTGCTAGGAGGTCAAGTAAAAAGTGTTTTGACTAAAGCAACAGATTATGTGATAGCCGGTGATAGTCCTGGTTCTAAGTTAAAAAAGGCGCAAGAAATTGGCGTGACAGTTGTCAGGGAGGAAGAATTTTTAGATATGATAAAATAGTTTTATGACGATTAGTAAACAGGATATAGAACACGTAGCTGAGTTAGCTCATCTAGAACTCAGCGAGGAAGAAAAAGATAAATTTGGTAATCAACTAGGCTCCGTTTTAGATTATATTAACTTATTACAAGAAGTAGATACAACTGGCGTTGAACCAACCGCTCAGGTTAGTGGTTTGGTTGATGTTTGGCGCTCAGATGAGGTACAAGACTGGGATCACCAAGAAGTTTTAACTGCGTTGAATCAGGGTGAACTTGAGGGCGGATATATTAAAGTAAAAAAAGTTTTGTAATTATCTATGGATTTAAATAAATTAACCATTGCTCAAGCTCGAGAAAGACTAGACAAACAGGAAATTACGTCGCGGCAGATAACCGAGGCTTGTTTAGCGCAAATTTCTGCTCGTGATAATGAAATTAAAGCCTGTTTAACTATTTGTACTGACGATGCTTTAGCTGAGGCTGATGCGGCGGATTTGAGAATAAAGGCCGGAGAAACCGGTCCTTTACTTGGCATTCCTTATCTTTGTAAGGATGCGATTATGACTAAGGGCGTTAGGACAACAGCGGCTTCAAAAATTTTAGAAAAATATATCGCGCCTTACGACGCGACAGTGATTGAAAAATTAAAACAAGCCGGAGCTGTTTTACTAGGCAAGACTAATTTGGACGAATTTGCTCACGGCGCTTCAACGGAAAATTCAGCTTATGGAGCAACTCGTAACCCTTATGATTTAAGCCGAGTGCCGGGCGGTTCTTCTGGTGGTAGTGCAGCTGCGGTTGCCGCTGATATGTGCTTGTTTTCTTTAGGCTCAGATACCGGCGGATCTATTAGGCAACCAGCTAGTTTTTGTGGCGTGGTTGGTTTCAAGCCGAGCTATGGACGAGTGTCGCGTTTTGGCTTACTCTCCATGACTTCATCAACTGACGTTATCGGGCCTCTGACTAAAACAGCATATGATGCCGCCTTGGTCTTAAAAGTTATCGCCGGCCATGACGCTAAAGATGCGACTACTGCTAATGAAGCCGTGGAACATTATGATCAAGCAATCGAAGCTTCAAGTGGAGCCAAAAGTCAAATTTTTTTACAAGGCTTAACTATCGGATTACCTAAAGAATATTTTTTACCTGGCCTTGATAATAATATTTCTGAGCGCCTAAAAAAAATAATTGAAAATTTAAAAGCCGCTGGAGTTAAAATAAAAGAAGTTAGTTTGCCTTTTACCAAATACGGTATACCAGTATATTATATAATTACTCCTTCAGAAATTAGTTCTAACTTAGCCCGCTTTGATGGTGTTGGTTGGGGTCTGGCTAAAAATGAAGCAGATAGTTTAAAGGATTTTTATAAAGGGAATAGAGGGGCGGGTTTTGGCCCGGAAGTTAAACGAAGAATAATGTTGGGAACGTATGCTTTGAGTTCCGGATTTTATGATTCATATTATAAGAAGGCCCAGGCTGTTAGAACTTTGATTATCCAAGACTTTGAGAAATCCTTTCAGGAGGTTGATTTACTCTTAACACCATCATCTCCTCATCCGGCTTTTAAAATCGGCGAACAAGCGAATAATCCTTTGGCTATGTATTTGGAGGATGTGTTTGTCACTGGTGCTTCTTTAGCGGGTTTGCCCGCAGTATCTGTACCAGCCGGAACTGTTCCGGTTGATAATCTGCAAATGCCAGTCGGAGCGCAACTAATTGGACCTCGTTTAAAGGAAAGCCTAGTCTTGCAAGTAGCTAGTTTTATAGAGTCGGGCCTTAACGATAAAACTAAAGAATAATTAGATACATATATGTTAAAAATAAGTTCAAAGAAAGCTAATTTAAGCTTAGTGGTCGCTGCCTCAATACTAGGAATAATCGCTGTAATTGTGGTGGTCTCTCGCCCAGAAGTAAATAGCACATCTTCTACCGTTACCAACATCGCTCAGGCCGGTAGCGAGGCTCAGACTTTTCAAGTTTTAAAATCTCCGACGGTCAGTGAAGATGACAAAGTTTTTGGTAGACCCGATGCTCCGCTTAAAATATTTGTCTATGAAGATTATTCTAATCTGTTTAGTGCAACTTTAGCAGATAACCTTGATAAGGCAGTAATTGAGTTCGGAGATGATATAGCTATTTTTGTCAGGCCATTTGTTAAAAATTCTGAGGTAGCTTATGCAGCGGCAGCAGCTATTAATTGTGCCGGAGATCAAGGTAAGTGGCAGGAAATGCGGGCTCTATTATTTGCGAAAGTTAAAAGCAAGCAACCGTTTGAACCTAGCTCTTTAGAATATGTAAATCAGCTGGGTTTACAGGAAAATGACTTTTCGGCCTGCTTGACTAATGAAAAGAAATCAGGAAGAATAGAGGGGGTAACTACTGAAGCGGAGGCTTTTGCAGTGTACGGTGCACCCACAATTTTTATTGGTGAAGAGATGATTCCAGGAGCTAGGCCCTATGATGACTATGTTGATTCTGAGGGAGTAGGGGTATACGGCCTGCAGACAATAATTGCTAAAAAGTTAGGTAAGTAAAAAGTTTAGAAAAAACTAGTTTGATGCTTAGGCATCATAAGGAGAGTTCGCATAGTGGTCGAGTGCGCTCGCTTGGAAAGCGAGTATACCTTCATCGGTATCGAGGGTTCGAATCCCTCACTCTCCGCAAACAAAAAAGAAGCTAACCTGCGTTAGCTTCTTTTTGTTTATGTTGAAGTCTGAGAGGGATTCGAAAGCCGGAGCGATGTGTGAGCGGAGCGAACACCGCGAGGCCGGGTCGGGGCGCTTAGTGAGCGTAGACTTGCGTAGCAAGTCAAGCGAGACTTAGCGACCGTGACCGTATCCCTCACTCTCCGCAAACAAAAAAGAAGCTA
>CAYUEO010000050.1:0-7022 GCA_964443755.1 uncultured Gammaproteobacteria bacterium
ATATTAAAAAACCACCTTTTGGGTGGTGAAAAATATCATGTAGCATAGCCGCTGCAGTAAGGGTTTTATCCGGATTGATTTCTCTAACAACATCGGCTACCTCACGGCAATGTTGGTAGTAACTCTCTCCGGTAGCGCGTTTAATATCCCGTAGATACTCCAACGCGAATTGTTGTATCTGCTCCATATTCATATGGTGCTTTTATAAGAACAATCCTGATTAAAATAATCTAATCATTGTACCTAAATTCACGATATTTGTCCAGAGAGATTAACGATAACTAGAAACTGAAGGTTGGCGTCTATTAATACGCCTATTAGTACTACCGGCTCGATTCGTCTGCCGAGACCTAAAGCTATTTGAACGACCAGTCTTCTTTTTTGATACTGGGCCTGATAATTTATTAAATCTAACAAATTCCGTAGTTTTAATATTACGATTAATCAACTTCTCAATCGCTTTAATTTCATGAAACTGATCAGGAGTAACTAAAGAGATAGCTTTTCCCTCTTTTCCGGCTCGACCGGTACGGCCAATACGGTGAACATAATCATCAGAATTATCAGGCAAGTTATAATTAACGACCAATTCGATACCATTAATATCCAAACCCCTAGCGGCGACATCTGTGGCTACCAATATTCTTTCTTTTTTTGACTTAAAATCACTTAAAGCTTTTTTTCTTTGACTTAAACTAAGATTTGAATGAATTTCTATGGCCTTGTTTCCTAAGGAAACTAATTTATGAGCTAAAGTTTTAGCTCCATATTTTGTACGCACGAAAACCAAAACTGATCCGGCATAACGAGATAATATTTTTAATAGATGTTCCAGGCGTTCTTCTCCATTAATAATAAAAATTTCCTGATCAACTTTTGCTGCGGTAGTTCCTGGTGGCGCGACCTCAATACTAACTGGCAGTTTCATATATTGGGCGGCAATTTTAACAATAGAAGCCGGCATCGTAGCAGAAAACAACATAGTCTGGCGATCTGTTGGGGCTTGAGATAAAATTTCGTGAATCTGCGGAGCGAAGCCCATGTCTAACATCATATCTGCTTCATCAAGCACTAAGGTATTGATTAATTTTAAATCAAAAGTACGACGTTTAAGATGATCTATTAAACGTCCTGGAGTCGCTACTACAATATGTGGCTTACGACGCAATGAAAAAAGTTGTCGTCCTAAAGCCTCTCCGCCAATAAGTAAAGCGGTTCTTAAACCGAGCTTCTTGCCAATAGTATTAATACTCTCTTCTACTTGCGTAGCTAGTTCGCGAGTCGGAGCGATAATTAATCCCTGCCCCTTCATTCTACCAATACGCTGAATCATGGGGATACCAAAAGCAAAAGTCTTGCCCGTCCCTGTTTGAGCAATGCCGATTAAATCCTGGCCTAAGATAGCTACCGGGATTGTTTTAGATTGGATAGGAGTAGGCGTAGAAAGATTTAACTTACTAATCGCCTCTAAAATTAACTGGCTAATTCCCAGCTCTGAAAAACTTTGTGTCATAAAAAAATATGTGACCCGATTTCCTAGGCCACATATAGCACTGAGATTCGAATCTAGATTAATGCTAAAAAAATAGCACAGAAATAATAATAAGTCAAATAAAAGCTGTATCGCTAAAGTTTCCCTAAATCTAACTCATTGTTAAACTTAATTTGCTCGACGAATTCGGGCATGTGGCTCACCATCATCATGGCTCCAGAGAAGTTATTAATGGCGTGAGCCATAACTGGCAAGTGTCTAAAGTTTATGTGGTTAGTTGGTTCATCTAAAATAAGCAGGCCAGGCTGCATTAAAACTAGCCGTGCTAAGGATAAAAGACCCTTCTGCCCTTCTGACAAATCGCCGATCTTATGACCCATGAGTTCGCCTGAGATAAGAAATCCGGCCGCTACTGAACGCATCTCGTGCTCACCTAAACCATCAGCTAAACAACTGGTTAAAGAGTCAATAACAGTTTGGTTAAAATCCAAGGCGGAAAAATCTTGACTATAGTAACCGACCTTAACGCCGTCTAAAATATACTGACCCGGCTCAGTTCCAGAAACCAAAGAACGAAGTAGTGTGCTTTTTCCTATTCCGTTAGGACCAATAACTAATAAGCGATCATTTTTTCGCAGCTTAATATCAACCTCCTTAATTTGAGCTTCATGGTTTTTGATAACCTTTATTTTTTCCAAACGAACTATGTCGCCAATAATTTCTTGGGCGGGTATTTCAAAATCTCTAATAGTTTTATCTTCACGTCTGACATCAACCATATTTTCTTCCAAATCTTCGGTTTCTTCTTTCATTTTTTTAGCTAACTTACGCATCTTCCCTCCCTTATGAGCGAAAAAATTAACTTTTTCCTTACGATCCTTGATTAGTTTTTCGCGCTGAGCGTTCTCACGCTGCTCTCTTTCAACTCGACGAGTAATTTCCTCAACAACCGAATAATAATCTCCGACATACATCTCCGTTTTATGAGTAAAACTATCTAGATATATAACTCCTTCGGTAAAACAATTCAAAAAATCAGCATCATGAGATATAACCATGACAGTTTTATCATAGGTCAAAAGAAAAGTAATTAAATGATCAATGCCATCTTTATCAAGGTTGTTAGTCGGCTCATCTAATAAAAGAATATCCGGATTTTCCAGGAGCGAGTAAGCTAACAATATTCTGGCTTGTTGCCCCCCCGATAAATCACCGACTTTTTTATCCAGAGGAACTTGTAAATTTACAGCGTCCAAGGCTTTAGCGATACGGCTTTTTATATTACCAGGTATTATCTCAAATTCCCTTGAGAAATATGCCTCTACATCTAAATCAAGATCTTCTCGGGCGATGGTTTGTCTGGCTGTGCCGATAGTAGCCCCGGAGGCAATTGAAATGGTTCCGCTTTTAGGAAAAATATCTTTCTTGATCAAACTAAATATCGTGCTCTTACCGGCCCCATTTTGTCCCATAAGAGTCACTTTTGAGCCCCGACGCAAACTGAAAAAAGCCTCATCAAGTATTGGCTTTTTATGAATATATTCGAATTTTACCTCGTCAAAACGTAATATTACTTCTTCGGCCATGTTAATTTTACTTATATTTATCTGCCAAGCGAATTATAAATTATTTTGTCATAAATTACAAGGATAGCCCTAAAACTTATCAACTTGTAATATCTCACGACTTGGTTAATAATGTAGGCAAAGCATGTCGCTCTTTAACATGTTATCAATATTTCATTCACATTCTATGGAGGAATCATGCCTGTGCATGCCCAAATCCGTTTTCTTGGTGGGGTAGCCGACAGAAACTTAACCGGCTCCTGCTCTATGATTACTATTACACAAGGCAAGAGAAGATTGAAGATTTTAGTTGATGCAGGACTTGTTCAAGGAAAGTTTCAAGATTCTGTGCCTGCTAACACAGATATCTTGAAGCACTTTAACCCGTCTGAAGTTGATTATATCATTCTGACTCATAGTCATATTGACCATATTGGTCGATTGCCATTATTTATAAAAAATGGCTTTAAAGGTCGGGTAATTTGTACCACCGGCACCAAAAGTTTATTAAACACCATGCTAGAGGACACTGCTAAAATACAAATGGCAGAAGCTGGTTATATTAACTCTCGGGCGCAAAAACTATTAACTCCGGATCAAAACAAATCTCGACATCGCCTGACTAGAGGTAAATACGATAAGGTCAAAAACAAATCAAAGGTGCATAAGAGTGTTATAGAACCTCTATACACACTTGATGATGTAGGGGAAGTTGAGAAGTTGGTAAAAAATGGTGGTTATCCTTATGAAAAATGGATTAGATTGGGACATGACGTAGCCGTTAAGTTTTACCCTTGCGGTCATGTAATAGGAGGTTCAGTTGTAGTTATTAAAATAAATGATAACAACAATCCAAAACCTAAATATCTTTGTTTTAGCGGTGATTTAGGTCGTGAAGATGGCATAATTCTGCCCCCTCCAGTAAAAATCAAGGAACCTGTCGATGCTTTAGTTATAGAATCGACTTATGGTGGGCGCAGTCATCCTGATAGAAACGAGGAGATCAATATCATGCTGAACTTGATAAAAAAAGCTCAAGCTAATAAGCAACGGATAATCATTCCCTCCTTCGCACTAGAAAGATCTCAAGAAATAATCTATCTGCTTAGTTACTACATGAAGTCTAAAATTATCCCAGCTATACCAATTTTTTTAGACTCTCCTCTGGCAGAAAAAATTACAGCCGTGTTTTCTAGCGCCTGGGAAAAAGGTTTATTCTCAGACCAAGAAAAATTGAAATTTAACCCATTCTCTTGTGAAGAAAATGAATATTTCAATATTATCACGACTCAAGAGGAGTCTAAAAATTTAATCAACAAAACAGGCTGTTATATTGTAATAGCGGGCTCTGGTATGTGTGATGCTGGCAGAGTGCGTAGTCATTTGCGCGCGCATCTTAATAACCCCAAAACTATTGTCTGTATAATTGGGTACATGGCCGAAAATAGCTTGGGCCGTAAGCTGAAAGATAAGCATTATTCTGTGCGCATGAATAAAGAAGAGATTATTGTCAAAGCAGAAATTGTTTGTTTTGATAGTTTTTCAGCCCATGCTGATGGAAAATTTCTATGTTCATATGCAAACTCAATTTTAGCTAAGCAGCCCAGAAGCAACAAAAAGGTATTTTTAGTTCACGGTTCTGTAACTAGCGCTAATGACTTAGAGGAGGACATTAAATTAAGTCTATCTAGTAGCTTGAAAAAATCAGTTAGTATTTATACCCCAAAATTAAACGAGGTATATAATATTTTTTAAAATTATCAACTAAAAAAGGCTATCAACTGATAGCCTTTTTAATTTCAATGACTAGCTGGTTTTTTTGAAACGAACTGAAAAAATCGGTTCATATTCTACTTTATACTCATCTATTATTTTTATTTCCTCGCCACTAGCTAGATTCTTAACAGCTAAATCACTTAATAATTGATTATCGCCAGCAATGTTTAATTTCAAGCCCTCCAACTTATCAAATTCTGACTTAAAATCGGCTTGGATGGCTGCCTCAATTTTCTTCTTTTTTATTTTCAGCTCATCTAATTCTTCTACTATTTGTTGATACTCACTACTAACTGATAAGGCATCTCTGTATATAGACTTCAGGTCTCGTTGCTCCTTTTTCTTATCCTGAATACGCTTAAAAACTTCCGGTAGTTGCTGTGACATAGTATATTTTATCTATTTATTTAATTTATAAAAACTGAAAACTTGTTTGGACAAATCGCTAATAACATTTTTCATTTTATCAAAATCATTTCCTCTGGTCATAATACACAATAAATATGGACTATCTGAACGATACACTATGCCGCAGTCATGTAACTGCAAACTACTCTCAATACGTCGTTCACCAAATTTATGAGCTACGGTTATATATGACGGAACGCCCGCCACAATTCCCTCGGAATATTCTGCTGTACTTAGAATCTGCAAAGCTAGTTCTGACATTTCCCTATTCAAATATGAGGAATTATATAGTATTCTAAAAAAACTAGCATAATCTCGAACCGATAAAAAATTTTCCTCACTTTCTTCCGGTACAGAAACGCCTAGGTCCTCGTAAGTCTTATCGAGAAGATTTAAATCACCATACTGTAAAAGAGTATTAGCGGCTAAATTATCAGAATATCTAATCATGCGACGAATTAATTCTTCAACTGTATACTCTTGTCCGGAAATAATTACTTCAGAAGGTAAAATGTTTTGCGACATAGCATCAACTGGGCTCATCGTAACCTTCAGCTTTGAATTCAATAAATTATGATTTAACTCCGCTAATTTTAAATAAGAAATCATAATAGGCACCTTCATAAGACTAGCTGGAGAAAATTTTTCATTCTGATTTACTCCTATCCAGGGGCCATTATTTAGATCTCGAAAATATATTGATACGTGCGAAACAACTTTGTTATCAATAGCTGAATTTACAGTTTCATTTAAGCCTTCCCTTAATTGAGATATTTCTCTATTATTTGAGGCGGATGATTGGCACTCTAATAAGGGGCTAATAAATCTATAGCCCCTCTCGTGAAGCTCTGTCGGCTGTTCTTTAGAAAGAGAATCAACATAAAGATCTACCGAATAGCCTAACCAAAAAAATAAACCAAAAGCACTGATAAGCACTATAGTTATTACAGGCACAAACCAACGGCTAGCCAATATTTTTTTAATCATATAGCATCATTATACTTCTTCTGTAAAAATTTAAAAGAGGAGATAAGGCGTGACTCATAAATAATAAGTCTTGTTTTTAAATAAAACAAACTCTGGCCTTAAGCCAGAGTTTGATAATACCAATTTACTTAGACTATTTACTTATTTAGTCCAAATTAACGATTAACCGCTCTATTTTGACCATGACGACCAAATCCCTTTCCGGATCCATCTTGGTTAGCGCAACCGGCACCATTTTTATTTCCTAAACCTAAATTTTGACGAATAGCTTGAGCTTCAGCTGTTTTTCCCTGAGCCGCTAAAGTGTGTGCCTGAGCAAACTGAGAAAAATTGTCAGCATTAATCACTTCAGAAACTCTACCTCGACCAGCCATTAAAGCCTTCCAAGACTCATAATCATTATTCTCGAAAGCCTGAGTCATGGCTTCGTGGCGTTCTGAGGTATAATTAGGCCCCTGGACTAACGGATCACCCTGATACGCAAAGGCATTACTAATAGAGAAACCGGCGATACCTAGCGCTAAAGCTAAGGATCCAGCTATAACAAAAGATTTTTTCATATTTATATATTTATATATTTATTATTGTAAAAATAGATGTCGACCTTTGCTATTAATACAAAGCTCGAGATCAATTTCTTTCATTCTGAGCTGTTTATTAAAACAGAATTGATAAACCAGAAATTAGAACGAGTAAATATATAGCCTCTTTAACAGATTTTCGGCCAATTTTTGCAAAAATAAGCTGACCGACATAAAATCCGACTATAATAGCTGGTATGGCAAATGGCAAAA
>CAYUEO010000051.1:0-6935 GCA_964443755.1 uncultured Gammaproteobacteria bacterium
ATTATGGGTGGAGGTTTATAAGGGGTAAAATATAGCGGCTGGTCTTTTTTCTGTTTGGGAAAAACAAGCAACCTATTTACACGGCGCCTCAGACAATAAATTTCGTAGCTTGATGGCGCCGCAACTTTTACAATGGGCTGTTATAAAAGAAGCTCGGGCGGGCGGTTGTCAGAGTTATGACTTTTACGGGATTGACGCAGAGAAGTGGCCGGGAGTAACACGATTTAAATTAGGTTTTGGAGGTAGTCAGATAAAATTTCCCGGGACGTATGATGCTATTTTAGATCCTTTTAAATATAATTTATATAAGTTGTTAAGAAAATTACGAAGAACATTAGGTTAAACGCGCTATGATAGAAATTAATAATACTACTAAACATAAAATCAATATTTCTCAGATTACCGCTCTTACAGAACGTTTTTTAAAGACTTATAAATTATCTCAGACAGAAGTATCCCTGGCTATTGTTGGCCCGAATCGCATGCGCAACTTGAACCGTGATTTTAGAGGGATAGATAAGACGACTGATGTTCTATCTTTTCCGGCTTCTGCAAGTAGCGCTGATAAGTTAGGTCGGGCTTATTTAGGAGAAATAATTATTAATCCGGTAGAGGCAAGTAGGGTTAGTAAGTATAGGGATATGCTTATAGAATTAAATATGCCCCCTTTTCAGGAAAGGGAAGACGCGCAACAATATATTTTTAATTTTCTATTAGTCCACGGCTTACTGCATTTAGTCGGCTATGACGATCATGACCAGAAAGAGAGATTAGAGATGTTAACTTTAGGCAGAGATTTTTTAAAAAAGATGCTATAATTCTAAAGTAAGATCTGTTTATGTTTAAGTTAGAGTTAAAGCTAGCGCAAAAGATTTTTCTGGTCGTGACTATATTCGCGTGGTCTTTTTTTGTTTTTCAGCCAGTTGAGGCATCTTTATCTGAGCTTAGAGGTAAGGCTTGGTGGGGTGGTTCACTGGGGTATGTTTATTTTAATTGTTTAGATGATGTGATTGGGGATCAGCTTGATGTAGAGTATAATTTGTGTGGCGGGGACGGAACAAAAAGCGAGGCTGAGTGCGTGCCGCCAGACTATGCTTATCATTTTTTTTCTACTGGTTGTGTGAGCTTAGTGCACGGGGTATATATTGATGAAAGCGGTAAGATGTCGGGATCAGCTTGGAACCATGCTAAAGGTTTGATATCTTTTGAAGCGACAACCACTCCTGATAGCGCTATTCCAGATAGAAGTATGTTAAGCGCTAACTGCCCGGTTTGTTTTGCGGACCCTAATTGTTGGGCTTGTTATAACGAAGCTAATCAGAAGGCCTATGGTTGGGGTAGATCAACCGTCGATGGTAATTGGTTAAGGCTGGACGGGACAGAAACACCTCAGGTACAGATAAAAAATTGGAATGACGCCAGTTCAACTATTCCGTACTATGACATTGTGGCCGGGGATTTTATTGGAACTGCTTCGAGCGCTTTAGGAGTTTTAAGTTTTAATTGTTTAACTGAGAGTGGCGGTAATTGCGCTACTCGAAACTATAAAGTTTATATCGGTAATTTACAGGTCGGGTACATGTCAGCTCCTAATTGGGGTTATAGCGAAGCTTGTGCCGGAGGAGCTAGGAAAGTGGTTTTGAAATGGTATTTGAAAAGCGGTTTTCAGCCCTATACTGCTTACGGAAATCTAGAGCAAACTGCTTATCGAGTAATAGTAAATACTAGCGACTCAACTTCAACTCCGGTTTTTGATAGCGGTAAACTTCCTGGCTCGGCCGACCAGTTGGTTTGCCCGGGTTCTTTATGCGCTTGGTCACCAGATTATGAAACTAACTATTATTGGTGGGTTCAGCTTTGGGACGCAGCTGATCAACCTACGGAACTTTATCAATATAAATATAATTCAGTGAGCGATACCGATGGGGATTCAGATACTAATAATCAAACCTTTACTACCTATAAACACGAGTTTCCGTCGCCTTTTATGAGTTGGACCCCTTATGATGTTTCTGAGAGCGTTGGTTCTCCGGTTGAGTTTGCTAGTTATAGCGCTACAACTTCTTCTCGCTTCTATACCTCAGCTAGTCCGTCTTCCGGAATAGATTGTACGACGCCGGATTGCGAGTACTTATGGACAGTTGTTAATAATGAGGGAACGCTGATTTCTAATCCGACTGCCGCTACTACTTCTATCACTTTTATGCAAGCGTCTACTAATACAATTGTGACTTTGAAAATAACGGACTTAGACGGATATTTCTGTAGTCGAGCGGAAGAGATGTCGATTAACTACGGTTTGCCTCTCTGGCGTGAAGTTAAGGCGGAATAAATTTATGACTAAAGGATTTACTTTAATTGAAATGATAGTTAGCATCGCAATTATTACCGGTGTGACTACCTTGTTTATTGCCAATTATCACTCCGCGAACAGACGAACAGATTTAGTTATGACCGCGCAGATGGTCGTGGCCGATTTGCATTATGCCCAGAGTAATACTTTAAGCTTGGCTAAATATAATAGCGTTGTTCCGGCCGGAGGCTGGGGGGTTAGTTTTGATAAGAATGCTAATGCTTATACTCTGTTTGCTGATTTAGATGCGCCGGGCACTCCCGGGTATCGCCAGTTTGATCAAGCAACAGAAGGTAATACTGCTTATGGCGCCAGGCGAGTAGATTTTTCTTCGGATATTAGAATCGAAAAGCTAACTGTTGGCAATAATTTGGAATATAACTTAGCTAACACTACATTTTTACCGCCTGATCCGCGCACTAATATCTGGTTGAACTCCGGAGCGACATCTACGTCTTTACAGATTTTATTGGTAGAAAAAGAAACCGGCAAGTCAAAAACAATAGAGGTTAATTTTTTGGGCCTGGCTGAAGTAATAGACTAAGATATGAAAAAAGGTTTTTCGTTAGTAGAAATAGTTATTATCCTGTTTATTATTTCGATGGGCATGCTTGGGGTTTTGTCTTTGATTATTCAAAATATCCAGAGCCAAACTTATAATAAGAATAATTTAATTGCTTATCAGTTAGCTCAGGAAGGGGTTGAGTTGATTCGCATGGTCCGAGATTCAAATTGGCGAAACAGTGAGTTTTATACAACCGGCTTGTCTATGGGAGATGTATTTATGGACTTTGATGATTTAGAGCCCAGTATTTACACCGGCACACCCGGAGATGGTTTGTTAAGATTAGGAACGGATGGTTTTTATCGTCACGGAGGAACTGATCCGAGCAGCGGGTTTTCTCGTCGGATAACTTTAACTTTAAAAAACGCTAATACATTACAAGTTGATGTCCAAATAACCTGGCAAGAAAGAGGTAGAGATTCAAACTATGACTTACAAGCACTACTTTACAACTGGAAATAATAAAGAGGATCGTAGCCTGGAAGGTTTTTCTCTAATTGAGCTGATTGTGGCCGTTTCTTTGTTTACGGTGATTATATTATCATCGACTAGTATTTTTAAAATGGTGATAGATAGTCAAAGAAGTGCTATCGCGACGCAGAATGTTCAGGAAAGTTTGAAATACTTTTTAGAGGTTACCGGTAAAGAAATCAGAATGGCCCAGAAAAATGAAAATATCTGTCTTGGTATTGGTGAGGAAGAGACGTATGTTGTTGGTCAAGAAAACGGAGCAGATACTTTGTATTTTAGAAATTATTATGATGAATGTGTAAAATATTCTTTAGTTGTTGATGGTGATTCTCGGCGCTTTAAAGTAACTAGAAATACAGATTCAGGAAATATTTCGCCGGCAAAAATTAGTTTAGATGATTTACAGTTTATTTTAACCACTGCAAATAATGGTCAACCAATGATTACTATGAGTATTAAGGCTCACGCTCTGGGAGTTGCACTAGCTAGATCAGAAATGACTTTACAAACTAGTATTACTTCTCGTTACTATCGCTAAATAATCCCATGTCTATTAGATATAAAATCAAGTTGCAAACAGCAAAAAAGGGTAGCGCCCTGATTTTAACCATGCTAATTATGTCCGGTATGATGCTGGTGGCGATGAGCGGAGCTTATGTTGTCTATTTAGGAATTAGAGCTGGAGGTTTACAAGCTCAGTCAGGAAAAGCTTACTACGCAGCAGAAAGCGGGATAGAATATTTTTTGTATCGACTGCGTCATGATAATTATAAATATCCTAATCCAGCCGCAACGCCTATTTTTACCGGAGAACTAGTTTTGAATGATGCTTCCAAGGCTTCTTATCATGTGTACTTTGAAACTTTTCCGCCCTTAGTTTTCAAGTCGGTGGGCAGTTCCCAAAACTCTCAGCGTAGCGTGGAAATAAGAATAGGTTTAGAGTAAAAAATTACTTGTCCGCTTGATTAGAAGATGGTATAATTAGGCTAAGTATAAGCAAGAGAAAATAGATTTTAATGTCTCAGTTTTTTCGGAGGAAATTTACATATTTTGTAACCGGTTTATTATTGTTAAGCGGGGGTTTTTTATTTTCTAACCCGGTTTTATCAGCTTGGGACGCTAATGTTTATAATAAGCCTTATAACGGAACTTTAACGGCGATAGAATGGAATAATTTATTGACTGATTTTCCCGCTCTTTGGTTGCCGGCTACTTTTAAGGGACCGGTTACTATTGGAACATCTACTCCTACTACCCTGACCGTTAACGGAACGATAACTGCGACTAATTTTCTAGGATCTTTTACGGGAACTCTGGGAGCTCAGAACGTATCGAGCGGAGCCTTTGGTTCTAACACCGGGGAGGGTAATTATAGTTTTCCGGGGAACGTGGGGATTGGGACGACGGCGCCGGGTAAACAGTTGTCAGTAGTTGGAAATATTGAATCTTTGATTACTCTAGGTAGTGAGCTGATAACTAATGGCACTTTTGATTCTGCTTTAACGGGTTGGACAAATGGCAGCATGAATACTTTTGTCTGGGATAGCGGTTCTATGCATATAGTACAGACAGGAACCGGTTGGCCGAGCGTATATACAACTGTCCCTTTAACACCTGGTAATATTTATTATTATTCAATCGACGTGACTGTTAATAGCGGTAGTTTTCTATTTCTTCAGCAGGGCCCAAACACTACTATTGCTGAGCTTAGTACCAGTAATAGCTTTTCGGGATATTTTATTGCTTCTAGCGACTCTGCCAACACAATACGTTTAAAGGGTAGTAATGCTCCAGGTGATTGGAATATTGACAACATATCTATCCAGCCTTATATCTCCGGCGGCATGACTACTCCATTTTTAGCAGTAAATGACTCTGATCTTTTTGCAGGATATGGAAAAGTTGGAGTGGGTACAACGAAACCTAGTCGGAAGTTTGTTGTGGAAATAGATAGCGGTTATAAGTTAGCTATGTTTCAAAATCGTGGCTTAGATGCTAATAGTCCTGCCGAATTTGTTTTGCAACATTCTTATAACGACACGGATGTGGCTGCTAATATGATTGCATTTGGCGCAGCACCTGCTGGTCGTGAAGGATTTATTTGGCGTAATAATTCTGATCGTCTTCGTTTGCATTCCGATGGTAAGTTTGGTTTCGTTGATTTAGAACCTAGCGTGCCAGCTATTCTCGGCTCGAAAGTAAGTATTGCCGGAAATTTATCTGTCGGAGCAAGTTATTATTCATCTGCAGCTCCTGTTAGTGGCGCAATTATTGAGGGTAATGTCGGAATCGGAACAACAACAACAACGGCGACTAAATTAACTATTTCCGGCGGCACTAATAACGTAATTGATGTTTTGGGCGGACAAATTGCCGGACTAAACTCTACACCGGTTAACTCAGATCATGCTGTGCCTCTGGGATATTTACAATCTAATTATACGCCATCTGGTACAGTGGCTGGAGGAGTTGGTAACGGTACAACTGGTCAGACATTAAGACATAACGGAACGAGTTGGGTAGCAAATTCGGCATTGTTTAATAACGGGACAAATGTTGGCATTGGAACAACAGCTCCGGGAGCAAAATTGCAAATTACAGACAGTCGTAGTCATGTGTCAGGAGATCTTACTGGCTCTGATGCTTTACTGCGTCTTTATAATAATTATAATAGCGACGTTGCTGAGAAAGGAGCGGTTATTTCTTTTGAAGATAATTATTTGGGCATAAACCGCACCACTCGGGCCGCCATTAAAGGAGGAACAGCCACAGCTGGTAATACTGCTAATGGATTTTTAGCTTTTTATACTGATGCTGGGACTGCTAATTCTATGCAAGAGAGAATGAGGATTAATCAGGTTGGAAATGTTGGGATAGGGACGACGAATCCAGTCTATCCTTTAAACATTCAAAACCCATCAGGACAAGTTAATTCTTTAAGACTGCAAACAAACGATTGGGTTTCGACAAGCGTGGGAAGTAATTTAGATTTTTATTTTGGAGCGACAACTGGAAATACCTTCGCTGGGATTCAGGCTAGAGATCTTGGTGCGGCAAGTAATGCAGATTTAATTTTACAACAATATGGAAGCAACGTCGGGATTGGAACGACGGGGCCGGGGTATAAGTTGGAAGTAAGTACCTCGGGAACTGCAAGTGCGAGAACTGTTGCAAGCTACATACCCTCTTTGTCGGATGGGGGTTGGAATAGTCTTGTTATAGGTAGTTCATTGACTGAAGGTCTTGCAGGACAACTTGTTTTTGTTAAAGGAACCACCGGTGCTTCATATGCTGACAGCTATCTTAATTTAATGCACTATGGCGATGCTTTAGGTTCAGGAATAGTAATTAAAAAAGCAGGCAACGTCGGCATCGGCACCACTAATCCAACCACAAAGCTATACGTAAATGGTGGAACAGGTAACGCTATTTCTGCCGGAGGAGGACATGTTGCTGGTTTAAATTCTACCCCTACTAACTCAGATCATGCTGTGCCTCTGGGTTATCTACAAAACAATTATGCCCTCAAAGGAACGGGAGTCGGTT
>CAYUEO010000052.1:0-6888 GCA_964443755.1 uncultured Gammaproteobacteria bacterium
AACTAGACCTTGAATTTTAATTCCCTGATTAAGATTAGATCTGTAACCTTGATTATATTCCTCATCATTAACGCCTTTAAACAGCTCCTCTAAAGCAGCCCGCGCTATAGCCGGCGTCTGCTCTATCTGTCTGTCTACAGAATAAACCTGACTACAATCAATATCAGAACCAAGATTTGAATTGCTAAAAAATACTTTAACTGTGGCCTGATCTGCACTAGCCGATAGTCGCACTGGGATTTTTAGTTCATCGTAGTTCTCTGCTAGTCCGGAAGGATTATCTTTTTCTAAAACCAGAAATCCATCAGCTGCTTCTAAGAGCGTGTAGCTAATCGTGGCTTTAAAAGGCACAAAATTTTCAGTCATCCAATCACCTTGAGCGCTAGCTACGCTAGATGCCAACAGATTACCTTGATCATCGTATAATTTAATAGGAAAATCAGCTTCAAAATACCAATTTCCTCGTGCCTCCCCCTGAATCTCAAACGGACTACTAACCGTAGAGCCACTAATTGGCATCTCAACTTTAATTAAATCCGCACTCGTATTTGTGTCTGGTTGAATTACTTGCCTATTCTGACAAAACCAGATAGCGATAGTCGTGCTTATAATTATGACAATTGCTATAACAATCGCCAGCCAGATATTTTTATTCATATAATTACTATACGCTATTTAGCTATTTAGCTATTTATTAATTCGACGACCAGCAGCTAGAAAAAAGATAATTAGTAAAAAAGCGGTCAAAGCCATAACCGGAATAGTTACATAGTTAAATTCTGTAACATATTGAACTAAGCAACCAGCCCCATTGCCGTCAGCCGTACAAAGTCCGAAAGCAGAGTTACCGAAGAAAAGATAATTATGATACAAGGAAAATGTTAAGCCTATGATCGCCAGCCCTAGGCCATAATCTAAGAAGGAGCGATCATTACGAAACATGCTCATCGGCAATAAGACAATAAGCGGATACATGGCCATGCGCTGATACCAACATAGTTCACAGGGATTATACCCAGCCACCTCTGAATAAAACAGACTGCCTAAAGTAGCTACAAATGCTACTAAGAAAGATAAAACGGCTGCCCTGTGCCAAAGAAAGTACCAAAAGCGGCTACCTGAATCACGACGAGCTGAGATAAAGACCACTAAACCGATGACCAAAAAAACTTGAGCTAAAACGGTTATGACTGATAACGCTCGACTAACTAAGGCAATATTATCCATAAATTTTATACACCAAGCTATTAGCTAGGCAGCTCACAGCCAGTTTTATCTGATAATGCTTCTAAGGTCATGGTTCCGGGTTGTTCTGTTCCGTCAGTAAACCTCCAAGTAGGATAACCTTCTATTTTATTATCTGCGCAAATTTGTAATTGTCCGCGCCCGTCTGCTGTAGAACATTCGATATAAGGCAAGGCATCTTTAGCTGAACCAAATAAATCTTTTTGATCCTGGCAATGAGGACACCAAAAAGTGCCATAAAACTTAGCCCCCTCATCTGCAAGACACTGAGCAAAATCAGCTAGCTTACCACCATCCTCTGCTGGACGATTAGTCCACTGACCATAGGCTATAAAAGAAACAGATATAACCACAGCTACTATAAAAAAATATAAACCTTGGCGTTTAGACTTATTGAAACTATTACCCATATATATTCATAATTAATATTTAGTATAAAGAGTATAACAAAAAAGAACTAGATTGTCTTCTGACTTACTAAACTTATCTAATTAGCTGATCCCAAACCACTACACCGCTAAATATGGTGAAAAATAAAATTATAAAATATATTATAACTTGTCTCCAGGGCTTAGGTCTAAAGACTTTATCTAGTGATCGGCGGTTAAGAATTGTTACCAAAATAACATGAATTAACATCGCAAAGGCGTTAATTAAAGCCCCTAGCACAATTAAAGTTTTTGGTTCATAGATATTTAGCAAGAATAGAATTATACCAAAGCAAATCTGAGACCAAACAAAGATATAATAAATTTTTGATAAATCAACTTTGTTGTCTTTTTCTGTTTTCAACTTTAAGATAGCAGCATTTTCAGCCATAATCCGACTAGTTGAGTCCATAATACCTAGCTGTGTTTGAAACAACATCACTCCGACTATAACTAAAAATAATAATCCAATAAAAGGATTTAGCATTGTACCTATAGCCTGCCCTTCAGTTAACACAAAATTTATACCACTAGCGTTTCCTGGGACGCCGTAAGTAGTGTTATAAGCTAAAAACATCAGTAACAACATCGACAAGCTACCGATCAACCAGAAGACTAGAAGATGCTCAAGATTAATAGCTCGCCACCACTCCTTAAATTTTTTCGTACTATCAGCATCAACTTTAAAATCTTCACCAGCTAATTTTACTTCTTGATGTCCTCGGCGCGCGAACAAGCCGGCAATTTTTTGAGAGTACTTCCCCATCCCGTAACCTTTTTCTTTAACATAAATTGATTGGGTGAGGTTTAAGTTGCCTCCCGCTCCTGAATAAGCAAAAGCGGCCATGAAGGTAGCTATAGCCATACCGGGTGCTAAAAACCAATACCCTTCTCCGCGGCCAATAATTCCAGAGCCAAGAGCTGCCCAGCTTTCGGAAGAACTTAAGGTAACCGCTAAAACAAAAATCATCGGCACACCAATTAAAATAACCGCTCTGGTTAATTTTTCCATTAAGGAGTAAATAGTTTTACCGATAGTCAAAATAAATCCGATTAACAATAAAAGAAAAATAGCTAACCACTTAAAACTAATTAAACCTAAGACATTAGCGAAGACCTGAGCTGAGGCGGCAATAATTCCCGGCAAACCGAAGCCAATAAAAGTTGAAGCAATAAACCATAAGGGGGCCGATTTAAAGAATTTAGCTATACCGACAAAAACGCTTTCCCCCTTCACTAGAGCATATCGCTCTATTTCCATATTAATAAAAAATTGAAAAGTAATTCCTACTACCGCCCCCCAGGCTAACCCTAAACCATGATTAGCTACCAAATATGGCCAAAGAATTACCTCTCCGGAACCTAGCCCCAATGCTAAAATTATAAAACTAGGTCCTAGTAAACGACGAAATTTAGGAGCGGCGGGAAATTGTTTAATTGACATCTTAAAATAATATAAAAACCGCTAAGCGGATATAATTAATAATTAATCATATTTTAACAAAAAAATACTATATCGGCCAGACAATAAAAAAGCCAGTTAGTTAAACTGGCTTAAAAAAATTTAATTTGAAACAATTGCTTCTTCAAGAAATATATAATCACCCGCCTCTAAAAAAACTCCATTCTTTGTTTGCGCGGAAACAAGTTCGCTATTAGTAGGCTTGGGTAAAATTTGATTAAAAAATGATAACCCATCATAGCGCCAAGAGATGGCGTGATTACAACTAATCTTGTACTGATCAGATAAGTTATCTTTATTTGCCCCATGATTATAAGCAACTAGCATAGACTTCTGAGGCCTCAAAAAGACTACACTAATATATTGATGATCATCACCATAGGTAAATTCTATCAATATTTCTAAATATGAGGTAGCGCCGGAATATGGCGGCAGAGAATCTTCTGCTAGCCTAATAATTTCCGCTCTTAACTCAGGCAATACATAGTTACCGAAACTTGCTTTCATGTTTGCTCCTGTTTTTATTTGTAAAGTACTGTTTTGAAAAGATAAAACTATTTTAAATAATTGTCAAATTAATTACATCTTCCTTGAATCATAGGCCCAATGCATAATAGCTTGCCTTTGTCTCTTGCGGCATTCTTGGTCGCCTGGACGACAATTATGCTTTACTTGCATAATATGGCGTTTGATAGCCAACCAGCGTTTAATCTGGCGCTTATCCTCTTCTGGTAAGCGTCTACCCATATAGTAGCGAGCATACCACTGAAACCAACCTCGAGGGTCATGCTCGGTATTTATCCAACCTTTTTGAAGCCAAACTTCTAAAGGCTGACTAGCATCAACCCCGTAATAATTTAATTTACGATCGTGGCCAGGCTTATTTAAAGGGTGCAGCTTAGCGTTTTTAAACCACTGAGCGGGAAATTCTTGGCGGCAATCCCTCATATAACGACCACCAAAAACACCCAAGGCTAGCATTTGACTAGGTGAAAGTTGTGGTTTAAAATCAGAGTCAAAATTTTTCCCCTCCGGTTCAGTTAACTTGTAAACATAAGATTTTTGCATCTTATCGTTTACAGTAATTATTTTCATCGGTCGACGGGGCATAAATAATTAGTTCAGAGACCAAATAGTGTAGTTTAAATAGGCAGCAAAAGTAACCCAAACTAAATAAGGTAGTAATAATAAAGCAGCCGGTTGAGATATTTTATAAAACTTCAAAATAGTTAATATAATAAACAAACCTAGCGCAAGTATTTCAATCAGAGCCCAAAAAGGATTCATGGCCCCGAAAAATATCAAAGACCAGGCAATATTTAAAATTAATTGTACGCCAAAAAAAACTAAAGCTTTCTTCGTGCCTTTTATACTTAGACCTTTATTCCAGATGATAAATAAACTAATACCCATCATAATATAAAGGATGGTCCAGACAGGAGCAAAAACCCAGCTAGGAGGATTCCAAACCGGTTTATTTAAATAATTATACCAAGTAGAAATAGAGGCGCTAGTAAATATTGATCCCACTGCTCCAGCTAAAAGTGGTAACAATATACTGACCCCTAACTTAAAATAACTTTTTCTAGACATATAAGTTATTTTAACATTTATTTAAGTATTTATGAAAGGCTTAACCGCCATTATTCATAAAGTGGCGACCCCAAAGCAGAATAATTCTCGTTCAAGCTATCTAAAACATCCATATCTTCTGCAGTAATCACAAAATCAAAAATATCAATATTTTCAATTAAATGATCCGCGTGAGCAGCTTTGGCAAGGGGTATTATTTTATGTTGCAAGTTCCAGCGTAGCAACATCTGAGCTGGTGTTTTTCCATAAATAGTGGCTAAATCAATTAATATTGGATTATCTAAGCGCTTCCCTCTAGTGAGCGGGCAATGTGCCTGAATAATTATGCCGTTTTCATCACAAAATTTTTTCATCTCTAAGCTAAATCCGAAAGGACTCCATTCAATTTGATTCACAGCTGGCATCTCGCCGGTTGATTCTACTAATTTTTTTATCAGCCTAACCGAATAATTACTAACCCCTATATCTTTAGTCAGACCTTCTTTTTTAGCCCTCATTAATCCTTCCCATAACTCTTCCCCGGCACCATACAAAGGTGGCCGATGGATTAAAGTTAAGTCAACGTAATCAACGCCCAAAGTTTCGATGTTACTCAGTGCCGCTTCGTAAGCCTCATCAGTTTCCTCAATTGTGGCTATCAGGTAAACATCTTCCCGATTCACTACACTAATTTTTATAGCCTCGCCAATATCTGCCTGGTTGCCATATTCTCGAGAAGTATTTAGCATGCGATAGCCCAGTCCTAGAGCAATTAAAACTGTTTCCTCAGTATTTGGTTTTAGTTGCCAGGTGCCTAAACCCATAACAGGAATTTTATTCTTACTAGCCAGTTGATAATTAGCTAACATATCCATATATATAAAAGTTAAGGCTTATAACTTATATACGTTATCATGAGAGTCTTTCTTGTTTTTGAAAGCGGAAATATAAAAAAAATTTGATATTCCCCACCCTATCGTTTAGAATCTAGTTATGTCCATACTATTGCAAGTGAAAAATCTTAAAAAGGAATATAACGGCCAAAAAATATTTTCTGGTCTGTCTTTTGCTGTAAATGACAAGCAGAAAGTAGGTGTAATTGGGAAAAATGGAGCAGGAAAATCTACTCTTTTTAAAATAATAACTGGCGAGGAAAATTCCGATGAAGGCGAGATAATAACTCACGCTGACGCTAGCATCGGTTATCTCAAGCAAGAAGATGACTGGATGGTAGACGAAACGGCTCTTGCTTACTTAATTCGTCTCAGTAATAAACCAGAATGGCGAGCCAGACAGTTAGCTAGTAAATTTGAACTTGGACCTGATATGCTCAGTCGAACTGCTAATAGTTTATCGGGCGGTTGGCGCATGCGCTTACGTTTAACCGGCATGCTTCTAAAAGAACCAAATTTATTTTTACTTGATGAACCCAGTAACTATCTAGATTTAAACACCCTTCTTTTATTAGAAAAATATCTTATCTCTTATCATGGTAGCTACTTAATTATTTCTCATGATCGGGAATTTTTAAAAAAAACTTGCCAAGAAACTATAGAGATTTCCAAAACCGGCTGTTATCAATATCCGGGAGATATTGAAGCGTACTTAGCCTTTAAAGAACAGAAACTTAAAACCCTACTCAAGGCGAACGATAGTCTAGAAAGACAACAAGAGCATTGGCAAGAATTTGTAGATCGTTTTCGCTACAAATCATCTAAAGCTAAACAGGCTCAAGCGGTTATGAGAAAAATTAGCAAGCTAGAAGATAAAAGAATTACTGTCGAACATGAGGCTGGTATAACTAGAATAATTATTCCGCCTGTAGCCAAGAAAAAAAACTTAGTTCTTAGAATAAATAATCTAACTGTAGGCTACGGCAATAATATAGTCGCTGAAGAAATTGATTTTGATTGTCAGACAGGTGAAAAATTAGCTATTCTAGGACAAAACGGCCAAGGAAAAACCACTTTAATAAAAACTTTAACCGGACGAATCACCCCCTTAAAAGGATCGTATCGTTTAGCGACGGATAGTCGCTTAGCTTATCACGGCCAAGAAGAAATAAATTCCCTGGAACTAAGCGAACAATCTGGAGATTTTTTACGAAGAGTGGCTGCCCCTGAAGTAAAGACCGAGGCTGTATTAAAGATGGCTGGTGATTTTTTGTTTAAAGAAGAGGCT
>CAYUEO010000053.1:0-6676 GCA_964443755.1 uncultured Gammaproteobacteria bacterium
TAATTTTATTACTACTAGGCTATTTGTCAAGTTATTTTTGCTGATCTTCAGCTGGTTGTTCGCTTTCGGCTGCTTCTTCTACGGATTGGGCACCAGTTCCCGCAGGGGCTTCTTCAAGGGCGGCAGCTGGTTCTTCGGCCATAGTTTCTTTTTTTGGTTCTGGGGCAGCAGCGTTTTCACGGGCAGCTTTCTTTTCAGACTTTGCCTTTAGTTGAGTTTGCTTTTTTTCGCTTTGCTTGCCTGGCTTAGAGGCGACCATTTTTTCGCCCTCAATCACCTGCTTTTGGATGAGCAAGTTGTTTACTGTGGCGGTCATTTGAGCTCCCTTAGATAGCCAGTATTTTATACGGTCTGTTTTAGTGGCTAAATCCTTAGTATGAGGATTATATGAGCCGAGTATTTCTAAAACATTACCATACGGATCACGTCCTTTTTCAGACACTATCAATCGGAACATCTTTTTATTGGTTTTTCCGGTTTGTGCCAGTTTAATTGCTAACATAATTTTACCTTAATTTAGTGTATATATGGGAAAATATTAGCCCATGATTTAATAAAAGTCAATATTTACAAGTCTTGTTCTTTATTTACTAAAGCGACTAGGTCTACTAGGACCGTTACTTCTGCTATTTCCTCCAAATGATGGTCTCCCACCTCCAAAACCGCCTCCAGTAGACTTACCCTTTTCATCTTTCCAGAGCGGAGCATTTTCTTCTAATCCTTTCATAGTCAAGTTAACCCGTCCCTGGTCATCAATTTCCTTAATTTTAACGGTTACAATATCACCGATATTAACAAAGTCACTCGGCTTCTCAATCCGGTAGGGAGCTAGCTCACTAACATGAACCATTCCGTCTTGATTTGGGTTGAGAGCAACAAAAGCGCCAAAGTCTAGCAGGCGAACAACTTTACCTTTAACTATTTCGCCAGCTTCGAAGACATGGACTATTTCTTTTACTTGTTTAGTGGCCTCATCTACCATAGCAGCATTGGTGCCACAAATAACCACCAAACCGCTGTCTTCAATATCGATACTGACACCAGTTTCGTCAATAATTTTATTAATTACTTTGCCACCCGGACCTATGATAGCACCAATCTTTTCAGGATCTATGTTGAAGCTGATTAATCTTGGGGCGTATGAGGACAAGTCAGGACGTGGGGCTGGTATAGCTTCCTTGATTACATCTAAAATTTGATTAAGAGCTTGGCGTCCTTGAGTCAGGGTTTTAGCTATTATTTCATCGGTGATACCAGTTGTTTTTGTATCGAGTTGAATAGCTGTTAAACCATCAGAGGTTCCGGTCATTTTGAAGTCCATGCCTCCTTGGCCGTCTTCAAGGTCCTGGATATCAGTTAAAACCTCCCAACGACTCATATCTTCGTTAGAGGCTAATCCCATAGCTATTCCAGCTACCGGTTTTTTAATTGGCACGCCAGCATCCATTAGCGCTAGAGTTGAAGCGCAGGTTGAAGCCATTGAAGATGAGCCATTAGAGCCGAGAGTTTCAGAAACCAGGCGAACAGTATAAGGAAACTCTTCTTTGGTTGGCACGACTGGCATCAGAGCCTTTTCTGCTAAAGCACCGTGACCGATTTCTCGGCGGCCAGTGCCACGTAAAGGAGCCGCTTCTCCAACAGAGAAGGGAGGGAAGTTATAATGATGCATGAAGCGCTTCTTGCTTTGTCCTTCTAGTCCCTCAAGAGATTGTTCCATTCCTGGGGGACCTAAAGTAACGATAGACATAACCTGAGTTTCACCTCTTGAGAATAGAGCTGTCCCGTGATCTCGCGGTAAAATTGCTACTTCTGCAGATAGAGTTCTGATTTCATTCATGGAGCGTCCGTCTACGCGCTTTTTTTCATCGAGTATCGCGCGAGTAACTTCAGTATCAATAGCGTTTTCTACTAATTTTTTTACTATAAAAATGCGTTTAGCTGAGTCTAATCCTTTTTCTGCTAAGTATCTTTCCAACTGGTCTTTAATAGCTCCGACGGCCATTTTTCTTTCGCCCTTAGTATAGTATTCTTTTTCAAAAAGAATTTTTTTAACATTATTCTCTAACCACTCAGAACCGATTTTCAATAAATCTTGTTTAGCTTTAGCTATTTCCTCTTCATCTAGAGTCAGAATTTTTTTAAGAGCAGTAATTCGGCGCGGCTCAACCGATTGTTGCATCTCTTTAATCAGGTCTATAGCTGGTTGTAAGTTTTCTTGTCCAGCTTTAATTGCCTTGAGCATTGTTTCTTCATCAATCTCATTAGCACCAGCTTCAATCATGATTACTTTTTTTTCTGTGCCAGCCACAATCAAGTCTAGTGAGCTTTTCGCCTGTTCTTCGTAGGTTGGATTAAGAACTAAGTTGCCATCAATAAGGCCAACTCTAATTCCACCAATTGGACCGTTCCATTTAACACCAGAAATAGCTAAAGCGGCTGATGCGGCAACTAAAGCTACAATATCATGATCGTTTTCTTGATCAACCACTAAGCTAGTGATAATCACTTGAACATCTCGTCTATCGGATTGTTCAAATAATGGGCGAATTGAGCGATCGATCATGCGGCCAGCTAAAACTGCTTGATCAGTAGGACGTCCTTCACGCTTAATCCAGCGTGAGCCTTTAATAATTCCCGCGGCATAGAGCTTTTCGTCAAACTCAACCATAAGCGGAAAGAACTCAACGCCATCACGCTCATTTCTGTTCTGAACCACTGTAGCTTGGACAATGGTTTCTCCATATTGGACCCAAACAGCCGCGTCGGCTTGTAGGGCTATTTTTCCGGTTTTAATCGTCAGAGGACGACCAAGCCATTCCTTGGTAAATACTTTTTCCATATTATTTAGGCTGGCCATTAAATTACAGAACTGTATTTTAATACAGCGCTATCTATTTAATGGACAGCAACAATTAATTAAAGCAGGTATTTCCTACTTATATTTTTAACGATATATTAAGAATTTTTTATTTGAACCCAGATCTGTAAAATCATCAGCTTCCTCAACTAGTCGGGATGAACAGGTTTTGCGGAAGGCAATAACTTCCACTAAACAACCTTTATTGTTTTGAATATAGGACATTACTGGAAGATAATCTCCGTCTCCAGAAACAAGCACCAAAACATCAAGTTTTTCGGCTAATTTAATGGCATCTATAGCAATTCCTACATCCCAGTCAGCTTTTTTAGCTCCTCCTGCAAAAATTTGTAAATCCTTCATTTTAACCTCGAAGCCTTGTTGTTCTAAGGCCTCTACAAATGGGGCTTCTTCTTTGTTTTCCGTACGAATAGCATAAGCCGTGGCCCGGATAAGTTTCCGGCCGGCCACGGCTTTGGTCAAAATCTCTTTAAAGTTGACTTTTTTGCTGTATAGATTTTTCGCCGAGTGATACATGTTGGAAACATCTACCAGCACCCCAACTCTTTGATCTTTATGCTTTATCATAATTTATTTTTCGTCTTCTCCATCTTTGATATCAACAGCCTCTTCTTCTGGATCAACATAGTTTTTTTCCTTTTTCCTCTCTTCTTCATCCTCTTCTTGTAATTTCTGGGCGATTTTGAGTTTTAATTTAATAGCTAAACCCTTAAAACCTTCGGCATCTTCCTTTTGTAAGTATTTAAGAAGTTTGCGGCGTTCGCTAACTTTTTTTAACAAACCACGCCTGGAAGAGAAGTCGTGCTTATGTTTTTGCAGATGTTCAGTTAATTCTTTGATTTCTTCAGTTAAAATCGCAATTTGTACCTGGGCAGAACCAGTATCTGTTTCGTGGACTCGGAATTTTTTAATAATTTTTTCCTTTGATTTTTTGTCTAACATGATTTTTGCGCTCTATCCGAGAAGTGGTCCAGATTGTCATTAGACAGGCCGCGTCCCAGAAAGAGTACGTTATTAATTAATACGTAAATATTATAAATTTTTTAACTTATTTCAGCTGATTAGCTTTAATCATTAAACGTGATTTTTTACGCGCAGCTGTATTTTTCTTTATTACACCCTTCTTCGCCGCTTTATCTATGGCTTGGATAGTGGTTTTTATATCTTCCTTCACTTTTTTGTCGCTGTCTTTTATTTGTTTGAGACTAGTTTTTACAAGATTTTTCATCTTGGTAGAAACTTTTTTGTTGACAGCATTTCTTTTGACGGCTTTTCTGAGCTCTTTGGCCGCTGATTTCTTGTTTGGCATAGGGGAATCCTATAAATATAGTTAATTAAAATCGGCGACTAACATATACGCGCCGTTATATAGCGGTAATATATTAACAGAATAGTAAATAAAAATCAAGTTTTTATAATATGTACTAATATTAGTCAGTAAGGTATAATATGTATATCATAAATAAGTAATTAAGAGATTACAATTGACAAAATTAACAAATTATATCATAATTTATATAAGATTATTAAATTTAGGTTATTTTTATGTCTTTGAGAGAAAAATTGTCTACAATTTCAAAAACAATTGAAGAAAAAAAGTTAAATCAAAAAAAAGAAGAACAAGAAAGTAAGTTATCTCCAATTAGAGAAAAGATTAAATCTTTAGAGGAGCTTAGAGTATCTTTAGAGATGATAAAAAACTCTTTATCGGGAGAAGATATTAAAAAGACGTTAACGCAAAAAACAACAGACAAGGAAAGCGTTGGCCTGGGCATGAAAGAATATGCCGCCTCTACAGATCAAAATTTAAAAAATAAAAAAAATAAGATTGAAGAAATCTTGAGTGAAAACACCGAAGCCATGGAGTCTTTGGGTATAAGTAAAACTGATGATTTAATCAGTCACCCGGATTTCTCTAGTGACGAGGAAGTAGTGGCTTTAAAAAAGGGCAGAGAACAGAAAGACTCTTTACTTGTTTCTGATGAAAGCTTGAAACAGAGATTAGCTGCCTTAGGCCTAGAGATTAATGAAGTGGACGGTTCATATGACTCGGTCCGCAAAGTAGTTGATGTAAAACTTGATCAGCTTGACCAGGAGATTGCCACTGAAAAGATTAAAACCCCAGAAGGACGGCAAGAAGTAATAGAAAAGTTAGCGTCTCAAATTGGAAAGGATAGTCATTCCATGATATTTGAAAAAAAGGGCGGTAGCGCAGAGCTAGAATTTAATCGCAATGCTTACTCAGGCCCAAAATTAATTGCAAGTGGCGAAAAAGTCACTTTGATTAACTGGTCGCAGAGTAATTTAATTCCTAGCACATTTAATAAAATTAAAGAGGAGCACGAAGATGAGTTGTCCGAAGAGGCTTTGGTGTTTTTTTATCAGAAAAAAGTAGAGTCGCTTGTTAAAAATTATGAAAAGACTCATGAAAACGACCAGGGTTTAAAAGAAAAGTTAGATAATAATCTTAAGGAAAAGGCGAGCACCCTTCAAGCTATTAAAGAGTTTATTAAACAAAGAGATAAATTATCCGCGACTCTGGAAAAAAAGTCAACTGACCTTTCTCAAAAGGGCATTAAATTTAACTCGGTTAGTATTAGTGGTTATGGTGGTAAATATAAAGATCTACTGCTTTTAGATGCGTCTCAAGATGCAGAAAAGATATTACAAGAAGTAGAGGCAGATGATTTTCCGCCTCGTTATGATTTAGTTAAAATGCAAGAATTAGTGCTATCAAGAACAAAAGCAATTGAAGAGTTTACTGCCCAAGTTGAAAATATGAAAACCGAAGAGGACGTTGAGGCTTTGACTTATGGCCAAAAGTCGCCAGTTGGAAACTTACACGGCAATCAATTAAAACAAAACACTAAATACGTTAATTTTGATTTTAAAATTACAGATGCTGGCAGAGAATACTATGACAATCTTCAGGAGTTAGAAAAAAATCATAAATATTGTTCTGAGGTATTGAAAATTTTAGATCAAAGAATTAAAGACAATGAGATCGTGATTGAGAAATTTTCAGAAAAAATTACTTTAGCTGTTAAAGCTAATTTAATAGAACAAAGATATAGGCAGCAAGCGACGGAATTTAATTTTGATCAGGAAATTAATAGATTCGAACAGAACAACAAGAGGATAGAGTCAAATAAACAGCTGGCCTTAGAGGAAATTAAAAAAATAGGTACTGATAAGATTAATATACAAGAGACCCTGAATAAATTAGGGCTATCTGATAAAGAAGTTGTCATTGAGGGAGTTAATGGTAGGATACCAGCAGTACTCGAAAAGCAAGCAGCAGAAAATACCGCGGCTAAAGAAAAAAAAGAAGAACTGAATGTTTTAGAAAATAAGATAGCTAAGCATTTAGCCGCAAAGCCAAAAATTTTTGGAAAAGATACTTGGCAGTCAGAGCTCGATAAGTTGAACGAAAATCGTAAATCACTTGAGGCCGGGGTAGAGCAAGCGCTGGTTCAAGCTAAGTCATATTTCCAGGACGGATACTTCTCATTATCAATAGATAGTAGAGGTAATATTGCTTGGTCTTTAGATAAAATTAAATTTCAAGGAAGCGTTGACGATGTATTTAAAAATATCGAAAAACTTATCACTGAAAAATATATTGATAAAAAGGTACCCGAAAGTATTCAAAGAATGTACACTGAATATCAGCAGTTAACCCAAAAAATATAGACATAAAAAAATCCGCATTAAGCGGATTATTCGTCGGGGTGGAGAGATTCGAACTCTCGATCTTCTGGTCCCAAACCAGACGCCTTAGACCAACTGGGCCACACC
>CAYUEO010000054.1:0-5445 GCA_964443755.1 uncultured Gammaproteobacteria bacterium
CTTCATCTGTCCACCAATTGTTAAGGTTTCCATCACCATCAGACTTGCTTCCTTGATCATCAAAACCGTGTGAAAATTCATGCCCGATAACAGCTCCAATGCCACCGTAGTTAATAGCATCATCAGCTTCAGGATTGAAAAATGGAGGCTGAAGAATAGCAGCAGGGAAAACAATTTCATTCATAGTAGAGCTGTAATATGCGTTTATACGTTGTGGATTCATTCCCCACTCGTCTTTATCAATAGGTTTTCCTAATTTATCAATTTTTTCTTTGTATTCAAAATAATTCATATTTATCACATTTTGAACCAATGTGTTGGGTTGTATATCGACAGAACTATAATCTTTCCATTTATCAGGATAACCAATTTTATAGTTGAATTTGCTTAATTTATCCAATGCTTTTAATTTGGTTTCTTCGCTCATCCAATCTAGGTTTTGAACACGTTCTTTAAAAACGGAAGAAATATTAGTTATCATATCCAACACCATTTTTTTTGATTCTTCAGGAAAATGTTTTTCAACAAAAAGTTTTCCTAACGATTCGCCAACAGTTCCATTTGATTTAGATAAAGCTCTTTTCCAACGAGGTTTCATTTCTTTCACTCCTTTTAATGTGGTGGAATAGAAATCAAAATTTGCTTGTTCAAAAGCGATGCTCAAGTCCCCTGAAAAGTCATTAATAAAATGATAAGAAACATAGTCTTTCCAATCTTCTAAAGGGAATTTTTTAAGTGCATTGTTAAGTGCTTTAAAGAAATTGGGTTGACGAACAATTAAGGAGTCAAAATCTTTAAATTCGGCATTAGTAAAGAAATCATTCCAATTAATTATCGAAGTAAGCTTTTGCAAACCTGCTTTATCCATTTTATGATATGTTTTATGTGGATCTCTTAAATCGACTCTATCCATAGAGTTTTTTGCTAATTCGGTTTCGATTTTTATAATTTTTTTGGCTTTTTCAGTAGCTGCTTCTTCAGAATTATCAGTAAGAACAAACAGTTTAGTAATAAACTTTTCATATTCGGCAAGTATGTTTTCGCCTCGTTCGTCTTTTGGGAAATAATAACTTTTATCGGGTAAACCAAGTCCACCTTGTGTAAGATAAGTTATGTATTTTTCACTATTTTTAGAGTCAATATATACGTAATAACTAAAAAAAGAACCAGAACCAATTTTTTTATTTTCTACAGAAGTAGCTATTAAATCAGCTAAAGTAGCAGCTTTATTTATTTTATTCAAATAAGGTTTTATTGGTTCGTAACCTAGTTTGTTTGTTGTTGTTGAATCTAACGCTGAGGTATAAAAATCACCCACCAATTGCATGGTTGTTCCTTTTTTAGCTTTAGCATTTGAAGCTTCATCAACAATAGCTTTTAGCTGAATTTCGTTTTGGTCATTTAACACATTAAAACTTCCCCAACGGCTTTCAGATTCAGGAACAGGATTGTTTTTTAACCAATTACCAGCAGCAAATTGTTCAAAATCATCACATGCTGAATGCGAAGAATCTATTTGATTGATGTCAAAAGCAGAAATTATTTCTTTTTCGATAACAGGTTCTTTTTTTTCTGGAGATGAACATCCTATTACTATTAAGAGTAAACTAGAAACTGTGATAAATGAGGTTAATTTATTCATTTTTTAGAAGTTAAAAGGTTTATTTAGAAAGTAAAAATAAAGAAACTCTTCAAAAAAAAATAAAAAAACGTAGCTTATTTATGGAATCCTATCTTTTTTTGCATCTAAAGGGCAAAACAAAAATTAATATTAACCTAAAACCTAGAAATCATGAAAACAACAGAACGAATTAATATAGAAATTTTATCAAATGAATTTATTAAAAAAATAGCATTATTGAGTTTTTCAATTCTTATTATTTGTTCAGCAATGCTGGCTCAAAATAGCGAAATTAAAGGCACAATTAAAGATGCCAAAACTAACAAACCAATATATAATGTAAATGTTTATGTCAAAATTAGTGGAATCCCACAAGGAGCTGTTACAGATACTAATGGAAAATACACCATAAAGCCTTTAAATTCTGGAACTTACACTGTTTATGCTAGTTCATTGGGATATAATGAAGTAATGACATCAAACGTAATACTTACAGCAGATAAAATAACGTATGTAGATATTGTGATGGATGAAGCAGCCTATACATTAGCAGGAGCTGTAATTGTTGCAAAAAAAGAAGTGATTCATGAAATTCCTTTGATTTCTAAATCTGAACCGCATGTACTTGCATTAACGCCATATGAAATGGAACACAGTCCAAACCAAAGAGATCCGATTAAAATAGCTACTTCATTACCAGGTGTTACGTTAGCCAACAATGGAAAAGACGTTTATATTAGAGGAGCTCGCCCCACATCAACACAATTTATTACTGAAGGAATGAAATCAATTACAGGAGAAATAGGAATACCGGGTCAGGCAATTGGAGCAATGAAAGTTTATACTGGTGGAATACCTGCTAAATACGGAGATGTTTCAGGAGGAATAATTATTGTGGAAACAAAAAGTTATTTTGATTTGGCTCAGCAATTTAAATGATTTTTGATTTACAAATTCATAACTTTATACCTTAATTTCTAAGTATTGAATGAATATCTTTAAAAAAAATAGACCTCAAAAATTAACGGATAATGAACTTATTGCCAATTATAAAAGCAATGGAGATGGAATATATTTGGGAGAATTATACAAAAGATATTCTCATTTGGTTTATGGAGTTTGCTTAAAATATTTAAAAAATGAAGAAGAAGGGGAAGATGCTGTAATACAGATTTTTGAAAAACTAATGGAAGATTTAAAAAAACATGAGATAGCAAATTTTAAATCATGGTTGCATAGTGTTGCACGAAACCATTGTTTGATGTTTCTGAGAAAAAAACAGGTTGTAATAAAGAAAGTTAATGAGTATGAAGCTGTTTATGAACATGAAGAAACTTTTGCAGCTCCCTTTGAAGTGAATGAAAAAATGGAACAAGAATTAGTTTTTACTGATTTAGAAAAAGCCATTGCTGTATTAAAAGAAGAGCAAAGAGTTTGTATAGAATTGTTTTTTTTAAAAGAAAAATGTTATCAAGAAGTTGCAGAAGAAACAGGTTTTTCAGAAAAACAAGTAAAAAGTTATATTCAAAATGGAAAAAGAAACTTGGCAATACAGATGAATAATTTAAAAATTTAACAAATAACAAATAACAAATAACAAATAACAAATAACAAATAACGAATAACGAATAACAAATAACAAATAACGAATAACGAATAACGAATAACACTTTTGTAAAATGAAAGAATTACTTAACCATATATTTTCAAATACCACTTGTATCTCAAAGGAGTTGATGATGAAATACATCAATAAACAACTTACAAAAAATGAGTTGCATGAGGTTGAAAAACACATGCTCGATTGCGATTTATGCACCGATGCTATGGCAGGAATGAAATATGCTAAAAACAGTTCTATTCTTTTTGCTCTTGATCATAAAATTGAAAATCGAATAGCTTCAAATCAAACAAATTCTTTTTTTAAAGGAGGTTGGCTAATGGCTGCAGCTTCATTAATTGCAGTAATTTTTGGAGCGTATTTGTTGGTTAATTTATTTAATGACAATAAATTTAATAAAAACGAAATGGCTATTCATGAGCAAGCCTCTCCACTTCCTAAAGAGAATTTTTTGGAAGAGGAAGAAGTGCCATCAACCGTTAATGATAAAACAATTTCATCTGAACATACAACAATAAATAGTCAGTCGAAGTTGGAACAAAGAGTAGGGGAGTCAATAAAAGCAAAAGCTGAAAAAGATGCTCCAACAAGTACTGTTGAACAATCTGATTATAGAGCATCTTCTGAAAAAAACAGATTAGAATCAAAACTTGACGACAATATATTGATGGATGAAGCAGGTGCTCCAATGGAAGCAGAAGCTGTTGCAGAAGAAGTATTAGCAAAAAATCAGGATGCTAGTAGAGTAAATGACGATGAAGATAGAAAAAATCAAGTATCTACATCAACAACAGCAGAGGATCAAAAGAGTAAAAAAGATTCGGATAAATTGAAAACCAGAACACAAAATGAAAAAGCAGAAAAAAAAGCTGAAATTACACAACAGTCAAGGGCTCCTCAGCAAGAATCTGCTGTGTCTGGAAATACGTACTCAACACAATTAAAAACGAATCAAAAAACGTATTATTTTTCTGGTTATAAAGTAGTTGACTATGCTGTTGAATATCAAAATGAAGAAGATTTTAAGAAATTGGCTGAAACAGATGCTACTCCTGTTGATTTTTTGAATAAAGAAGAAAAAGAAGCTGCGGAAAAAGAATTAGAAAAAACAATTGTAAAAGAATCTTATAAAAGTGTGCTAGAGCGAGGAATGCTGCATTTTAAAGGGTTAGCTTACAAGGATGCTTTAGTTGATTTTGAGTTAATTCTTTTTAAACATCCAACAGATGTGAATGCTTTATTCTATGGAGCTTTGTCGGAGTATAATTTAAAGAATTACAAAAATGCATTACGTAAATTTGATGCTGTTTTAAAAAATCCTCAAACTGAATTTAATCAAGAAGCAAAATGGTATAAATCGTTAACTTTAATTGAATTAAAGGAACTTAGTAATGCAAAAAAATTGTTGCAAGAAATTGTGAATGAAAAAGGATTTTACAAGCAACAAGCACAAGACAAATTAAAAGAGTTGAATTAAAAAATTATAAGTTGAGTTAGGGTATTACATAAACCCTAACTCAAATTTAGCTTCTTCGCTCATCATGTCTTTAGTCCATGGTGGCTCCCAAGCAAGTTGAACCGTAGCTGATTTTACGCTCCACAATCCTTCTGTTTTTTGCCTTACCTCTTCGGGTAAACTTTCTGCAACAGGACAAGAAGGTGAAGTCAACGTCATCACAATTTCAGCATTAAAATCATCATCAATGTTAATTTCATAGATTAACCCCATTTCATAAACATCAACGGGTATTTCGGGGTCGTAAACCGTCTTTAACACATCTATTATTTGCATTTCCACATCTTGCTTGGATGGGTTTTCAAGATCTTTTTTGTTTTCTTCAGCCATAATATATCATTATTTCATTGCTTGAAAAGCAATTGCGTACATTCTAATTTGTTTTAACATGGCTAATAGCCCATTGCTTCTGGTTGGCGACAAGTGTTCTTGTAGTCCAATTTGGTCAATAAAAAATAAGTCGGCATCTATTATTTCTTTTGGTGTATGATTGGAAAATACGCTAATCACTAACCCTACTATTCCTTTTGTGATGATGGCATCGCTATCTGCCGTAAATATTATTTTACCATCAACCAACTCAGCGTGCAACCAAACTCTGCTTTGACAACCTTTTATTAAGTTTTCTTCTACCTTGTATTTTTCATCTATTAACGGTAAATCTTTCCCTAATTCAATGATGTGTTC
>CAYUEO010000054.1:5545-6607 GCA_964443755.1 uncultured Gammaproteobacteria bacterium
GGTATTGTAAAAAGCAAACGAAGCCCTTGCCGTTCCAGGAATATTAAAGCGGTTCATCAGTGGCTCAGTACAATGATGCCCAGTTCTTATAGCAATTCCTAATTTGTCTATTATCATTCCAATATCAGTAGGGTGCGTACCATCTACCAAAAAGGACAAAACACTTGCTTTATTTTGTGCTTCTCCAATGATACGAACGCCTTCAATTTGTTTAATTTGTTCAGTAGCATAAGCCAACAACTCATGTTCGTAGGCTTCAATGTTATCAATACCTATTGAATTCATGTAATTAATGGCAACGCCTAGTCCAATTCCGCCAACAATATTGGGTGTTCCTGCTTCAAATTTATGAGGCAATTCATTGTAAGTAGTTTTTTCAAAAGTTACTGTTTTAATCATATCTCCTCCGCCTTGATATGGAGGTAACTCATTTAAAATGGATTCTTTTCCGTATAAAATTCCAACGCCAGTCGGACCAAACATTTTATGTCCAGAAAAAGCATAAAAATCGCAATCCAACGCTTGCACATCTACTTTGGTATGAGGAACTGCTTGAGCTCCATCAATCAACACAAAAGCACCAACCGCTTTAGCCAATTTAATAATTTCTTTTACAGGATTTATGGTTCCTAATGTGTTAGAAACATGTGTTATTGCCACCATTTTGGTTTTGGAAGAAAGCAGTTTTTTAAACTCCTCTAGCAGCAATTCACCTTTATCGTTGATAGGAATTACTTTTAAAACAGCACCTTTTTCTTCGCATAGCATTTGCCATGGGACAATGTTAGAGTGGTGTTCCATCGTAGAAATAATAATTTCATCGCCTGCTTGGATGTATTTTTTTCCAAAACTTGAAGCTACTAAATTGATACTTCCTGTGGTGCCGCTGGTGAAGATGATTTCGTGATTATGTTTTGCATTAATAAACTGTTGTACTGTTGTTCGGGCTTTTTCATAAGCATCGGTAGCTTCCTGACTTAAGGTGTGAATTCCTCGGTGGATGTTGCTGTTTTCGTTGGTGTAATAGTTGGTTATAGCATCAATTACCACTTGTGGTTTTTG
>CAYUEO010000055.1:0-6127 GCA_964443755.1 uncultured Gammaproteobacteria bacterium
TACGCTTGCCAAAAAAATGACGCCACTGGCCGGCTTTATTTTTATACCAACCAAACACGCGGGGCGGGAAACCTAAACCAAATTCTTCTGATCTAACCCCAAAACGCTTGGCTGTATAAAAATGACCAAGTTCATGAACAAAAACTAAGACTGATAAAACTAAAACGAAAATTATTATTGTAGTTATCATGATAAGTTGTTTAAATTTCCATTATATCCTTCTCTCTTTTATCTCGCATCTCCTTTAACTCTTCGTTCTTCTTAGCTGAGAATTCATCCAATTCTTTAATAAAGCGAAACTTTTCATCTTCACTAATTTCCTTATCATCTTCAGCTGATTCTATTAAACTCTTGACGCCGTCTCGAGCTGACCTAAGAATAATACGAACTTTTTCCATCTTCTCATTCAACTTCTTAACCAAATCTCGACGGTTTTCCTCCGTTAAAGGCGGAACCGACAAACGTATTTTATCCCCTTCATTAACTACCCCTAGGCCCAAATCGGCTTCAATTAGAGCCTTTTCAATACTCTTAATCACGCTCTTATCCCAAGGGGCTATTAATATACTCCGTGAATCAGAAAGTGAAATATTAGCTACTGCATTTAAAGGATTCATAGTCCCATAGGCCTCTACCTGCACGGTTTCTAACATAGACGGGTTGGCCTGGCCAGTTCTTAAGGCGGAAATTTCTTTCTTAAAAAAATCCAAAGCGCCGTTAAAATCTTTTTGTTTAGTTTCAAGATATGGACTCATATGTTTATTTTAATTTAATCGTTCCTAAATAAATGTTATTGGGGTTTTGAAAATCAACGAGCAAAGACCGCCCCGCTCTCTTCGTCGGTAAGCTCTTGGTTTTCCAAGTAGCTCCACCGTCTGTTGATCTAAAGAAAGTGGTGTTTGTAACATAATAGATATCCTTCGGATCTTTAGGATTAACAGCCACCGCGGTTATCTCTGCCCGATTTTCAGGCTGAATTAGCTTAATGTTCTCCCAAGTGATGCCGTTATCAGGTGATCTTAAAAGCAGTTTCTCTGTGGCTAAATATATTACGCCATCGGTACTCATAATTATATCACGAAACGTGTTGCCTAGATTATAATCCGCTAAAACATCATTTAAATCAGTCCAATTTGAAATTTGGAAATTTTTTTCAATATCGGCTGAAGACCCAGGATCAGTATCTGTGTTAGAGGTAAAGCTAAAGATCCGATTCTTAGTAGTAGCGACAAAGAAGCGCCGACTATCTAAGGGTGAGCTAATTAAGCGCTTAATCCCCTCCTCAACTCGCTCAATTGTGCGCCAGTTATCACCAGAATTTATACTTTTATTTATATCGCCTTTGGAATTACCAATATAGATATTACGAGAATTGTAATGATCAACTACTACGCTAGTTACTAGCACATTAACATCGTCTTCCTTATAAGTCTCCACCCAGGTTCTAGCACAATCTTTAGAACGGTATAAACGATTAGCTACAGCGGCATACAAAATACATTTATTTTTTGGATCAACCTTAATATCACTAATAGTCGCTTTTGGCAGTCCGTTAACATAGTTCCAGCCATTGTTAATATTGTAAGTATAATACAAACCGTTGTCATAGCTACCTAAATAAATAGCCAGACTATCGCTAGGATCCATCGCTAGTAAATTAACATTCAAGTCCGCAATATTTCTAGTTTTACCGTCAGTAGACGGCAAACTAACCATCGGTCGCCAGCTGTCTCCGCTATCAGTCGATAAAAAAACACTAGCATCTTTCTGTCCATCTCCAGATGAAGACGAAGTTGTAATCGAACAACCAGCGCTAATCACCATCACTGCTATTACTGCCAGAATTAGACGTATTTTATTGCTATGCATATTTTTATATATTGATGATTAACTGCTCTAAAACTAACCTGGGGTTTACATTGGCTTCAAGATATTCTCTAGCTTGTGCTATATGCTTCAGTTGGGCTAATATTGCTAGCCCGGAATTAGTGGTTGCGTGCTCCAAATGAACTAAAACCTTCTCCAAATCTTTCACCACCGCCGAAAATTGAATTCTATCAGGTTGTCCTAAACTTAAAAGAAACAAATCACGAGATAAACCCTCGGCTAAATCAACCACTTCGCCAGCCGATTGTACCGCCAAAGCACTCCAAGATCGGTCATTAAAAATCTTATCTAAGGCTTGTAGACGATTATGAGTATTTTCGGGTAGCGATCTTAACCAAAATGTCGCTTTTTCTAAATATTTCTGATATGTTTCTGGATTATTGAGCCAATCTACAGCTACAAGCGGCCTACCCAGAGCTAAATTAGCTATATCCTTAGCTAGGGTCCGGCCGGTTCCATAGTTATCTATCAAATAATCATAAATAACCGCGGCTGGTACCGGATTAAAATATAAGATCTGACTACGAGATAAAATTGTCGCTGGTAGTCCAGACTCGTCTTGAACCAGTAGTACTATTATAACCTTATCCTGGGGTTCTTCAAGGGTCTTAAGTAGAGCGCTTTTAGCTTCCTCACTCAGTAAGTCAGCTTCCTTAATAATCCCAATTTTATATGAATCAAGGAAGGAACTTAAGTGAAGGGTTTTAATAAATTCTCTAGCCTGGGAAATTGATATGCCCTTTTTACCCGCTTCTCTTTCTAAAATATATAGATCACTGTCAAAACCACTTCTTCCGCCTTGAAGATTCTTAGCAAAAGCTACGGCCAGAGCATTTTTAGCTAAATCATCACGACCACAAAAAATATAAGTCTGAGCAATTTTTCCATTGCGCCCAGCTTTATCTAAAAATTCCACTACTTTCGAGTGTCCGACCGCCGGCCACTGCCACTTATATGTGCTCATGATTTTTTATTACTCAGCAGTTATTTGTCCCAAATTAGAATTTGTAATTCCCAGACCTTGCTGCCGCATGACATTAAAAGCATCTTGAGGACGACCTAAATAATGCAACTCTAGCTTCACTGGATCAAAATAATAGGCCTTGCCTTTATCTTCAACCTTAATCAAAATTCTACCTGCTAACTGACGCCAAGCAGACGGACTGTCTTGTAGGGCAGAAAAATTTTTATTAGAAATTCCTAAACCTAATTTTTGCATCACAGAAAAAGCATCCGCTGGTCGTCCTAGAAAATATCTCTTATTATCCACCGGATTAACATACCAAGCTTGCCCCTTATCTTGAACCTGTAAAAGTATGCGACCCCTAACCGCTTTTGATAAAGATCCGGCCGGTGATGTGGTGCCTGTAGAACCCGTTACCGCGGGGACACTCAATTTAAAAGACTGCCCGTCAGTCAACATATATTTATCAGAAATTTGCACACCAATATTTTGCAGTTGACCGTTTACGGCATAGAAAGGATGACCATATTCTTTATTTCCCTTACCTTCATAGACAGCTAAATATGGACCAGACGCCAAATTTTTTAGAGCTGTCTTTCCGGAATTAAGACGAATGCTGGCAATTTCCTTATCTCTATAATATGTAGAGTTATTACCTGTCAAAGAATAAAGTTTAACAGTCGGCTCTTTTGGTAACTCTTCACCAGTTGCCGAAGAAACACTGAAATTTGTAATATTTAAAGACAGCTTCTGACTAGGAGCGCCCGGCTTAATATTTATATTCCAGAATATACTATCTCTTTTAAATTCATCGCTAATACCAAGAGCATAAGTTCCAGAAGGATATTCGAAACTAAATCTGCCACTAGCATCGGTCTTGGTGGTTTGCAAAACTTCAGCTAGACTACTACCACTAGTTTTATATAAACGCACTTCCTTATTAGATAAATTTTTTCCCCTAGCATCAACTACTGTGCCGGAAATTCCGCTGGTTTGAGCTGTAAAAACCGCATCTTTATCCTCAGGCGTAGAGACATCATAAAAAGTCACCGTGTTACCGTCCGAATCTTTGGCTGTTAGGGCATAAATTCCCGATTGTCCGGACCGATAAGTATTATAAGGAGCTGCATAAACCACTACTTGACCGCTGGCATCAGTTTTATAATCAGAAATTTTACCGCTATCGGAAATAACCGGTCGGCCGTCAGCATCATATTGCTGGCTGTACAAAGAAAAACTAAAATTCTTCTTTAATTCACCCTGACTATCACGCCACACGATAGTTAAAGTCGGCAAAATCTTAGTAATATTTCTATCATATCCGCAAACAAATTTAGCGGCATCAAAGAACCAATACTCACCTTGATCAGCTCGCTTGTCCCAAACTTTCAGGACGTAACTTTTACTGCTACTAGGATAAAAATTTACTTTAGCGCGTCCGTAAGCATCAGTTGTGCCACTGCCAACTTTTGTTCCCGCATAAGGAATCCCTGTCGGCCCAGCCAGCTGTTCGTAGAATTCATACTTAAGTCCAGCTGCCGATCGACCAGATCCAGTTTGTAAGGTTATATTAAGGTTGGCCTTATCGGGGCAAGTATTGGATGACTCAAAAATAGATGATAACAAAGTTAAACTACGATTACTTGACTGAGTGTTGCCAATGGTCGTATCCCAAAAATATTGATACTCATTATCCTCTCCTTTAACGCCCAAAACATAGGTACCGGGCGCTAATTCAATATAGCCATAACCATCCGTACCGATAGTAAAATCGGCAACTTTATCTCCTCTCTCATGCTGGTTTCCTAAGAGTATTTCTTGTTCAAAAACTTCAACCTTTACTCCGGTAGCCAACTTTCCGGCAGAATCTTTCAATTGCAAGCGAAATTTATTTAGATAAAAGTTAACTGTGCTCATCTGTCCATCAGAAACATAAAGATTATAAAGATAAGAATGGGACCCATCTATAGTTACATCTAAAACATAATAATCAACTAAATCTCGCCCCATACTTCTCACACTTCCTTGAGGTAAATATACTTTTACCGCCCCCGATGAACCAGTGTTGAGACTGGCTAATAATTCATTTTTTGCCGTCAGTAAAGAACCGCTTGAGTCGCGAAGTTGGGAATAAACACTAATTCTGGCATTTGTCAGAGGATTGCTGTCCGCTTTCTTAAAAATAAAATTTATACCGCTCAGAGTTTCTTCAATTAATCTTTCCTCTCCACAAGCGATATCATAGTTATAATACCAAAAACTAGCATTATCTTTATTTATAGTCTGAACTCTAATAGCGTATGTGGCGCTCGCTACATCAGAATTTTTCCAACTAACTTTAGCTCTTCCTAAAGCCGAATCTGTTGTTCCGCCAGCTACCCTTGTCGCTGGCTTTGGTTGTCCGTTGACATCTAGCTCTTGCTTATAGACATCAACCTTAGCTCCAGAAATAAATGAACCTGATGCATCACGAGCTACAAAATTAACTACGCTGTTTTCTTCACAAACAGCAGCTTGAGAACCTAGCGGTAAAATTAATAAAAAAGCAGCCGCCCAGGTTAATTTGGTAATTGTCCTCATCATTTTATTAAATATTAGATTATGTTAATAATTATAGCATGTTTTCGCAAAAAACCAACTCATCTAACGTTGATTTTTAGCCTAATAGCTGATATATTAGTCACTATAAAGCTATTATGATCAACTCCCCACGTAAATTGATTATTTTGACTGGAGATTTAGCCTGCCTTCATCTGGCGCTATTTCTAACTCTAGTCTCTCGTTATTCTCTTGACAGTTTATCTCAAAACTGGCAAAGTCATTGGCCTTACTTCCTGCCAGTGTTTTTGATTTGGTTGGTTATTCTTTATATTAATGATTTCTATAACCTAAACTCCGTAGGTACCAGTAAACACGGATATGGATCATTACTAAGTGTAGCTACTATCAGCAGCACTCTGACTGTTTTATATTTCTATCTCAATCTCAAAAGCACGATCGCGCCTCGCACCAATTTAATTCTATTTATTTTCTTTTTTCTTGGCGCTTTCTATGTTTGGCGCCGTCTCTACCAGTCCTATATCAACCGCTTCAGCCCTAAAACTAAATTAGCCCTCTTTTGTTCACCGGAAAAAGCTCAACATCTCTTAAAACAAATTACTGAAAATCCTGGTGCCGGTTACAACCCTGACTATATAATAAGCAACCCTGATAAGCTTCAAGAAGCCATTTTCACTCTCGTTGACCGACAAATTAAAATGGTGGTGATTAGTGAAA
>CAYUEO010000056.1:0-6052 GCA_964443755.1 uncultured Gammaproteobacteria bacterium
AAGAGCGTGAAAAACAAATTGATAAAGTAACTGCAAATACTATTGATATGCACGCCTCCATTAAAGGAATAGCCGGAAATGCCATACAATCTGTTAAAGCTTTGGAGTTGCCGGGAATAGATGATAGAAATGAGGAGTTAGATTTTGAATAATGGCAACCGATTTATACATCATCAGCAATATAAAAACGAGTAAAGAAGAAGTTGTTCGCAACAAAGATATTTACTTAAAAAAGTTAAAAGCGTTGGGTTTAGGGCATATCTCTATTTGCCAACCTGATAATTCGAGTAAAAAATTAGAAGGAGATTGGACTTATGAGTTTGATGAAGATATTTATGATGAAGAAACGCTTAAAGAGTTAGGTTGTAAAGAATTGATTTACTATAATTCTCCCTTTGAATTTGATGTATCACTTTTCGAAGGTTGTTTAGAAATTTCAACCATTTATAAATACATTGATTTATACGATTGGATTACACATGATGGCGAATATTATAAGGGAGAGTTTAGAAATAAAGTGTTTGAAATTATTTCCATTTTTGGTGGCACAGAAGTTATTTATTTAGCCGATAATGGCTGCGATAAATTAAGTTCTTATTTAGAATTAAAAGTTTGGGAAGGTGTTTCGTATGACGATGTTAAAAATGAAATGAAACAAGATAATGTGCCATTTAGAAACGATTTTGATAATCTTATTTCAAAAGAATTAAGCTATTCAAACATTTCGGAATACTTGTATGATGATTTTAGCGATTTAATAATTAAACCAAAATAATAATAAATTATGAAAATAGTAGCAATTAAACCAGGCCCAAAACCTAAAAAGGAAGATGGCACATTAGACCAAAGAAGAAGAGATAATAAAAACACACCAGGAAACAAACCTTCGTTAAAACCAAGTAAATCAACTAAGAAGAAATAATCCAAAATTGAAGAGAAAGAAAAAACCAAAAGGGTTATGAGCTTTATAGGTTGTGTGAGGAGAAAATTAAAATTGTGGAAGAAAAATAAGACCAATTATGAAAGTACTTACCAAATCTAGATTCAAGCTAGGTCTTGAATGCCCCAATAAACTTTATTACACGAAGAAAAAAGAATATGCAGATACAAAGGTCTCTGACACATTTTTAGAAGCATTGGCGGAAGGAGGTTTTCAAGTAGAAGAATTGGCTAGAATGCATTATCCATATGGTATATTAATCGAAGGAAATGATTGGGATTATCAACTTTTTTGGGAGCAAACACAAGAACTGTTAAAGCAAGAAAATGTAATTATTTATGAGGCAGCATTTTTAATAGATGGTTTATTTATTAGAACAGATGTTCTAGTAAAACAAGGAAATAATATAGAGTTAATAGAAGTCAAAGCAAAATCATTTACTCCAGATGATGAAAATCTTTTTATTGGAAAAAGGGGAGGAATGGTAAGCGGTTGGAAATCTTATCTTTTTGACATAGCCTTTCAAAAATATGTTATACAATTATGTTTTCCTCAATGGAAAATACAATCATATATAATGATGGCTGATAAATCTAAGAAAGCAAGTATAAATGGGTTAAACCAACTTTTTAGAATTAGCAGTAAATTGTAATTGGATTAATCAAAGACAATTTGAGAATGGACTTTTACTAAAAGATGTTCGAAATAAATATGCACATGAACTAGCAGTTAATGAAGAATCAAGAAACATTTGACTGTCTATTTTTGCTGGTGTTGATTTAATTTATACAATTTTATAATATTGAGAATTGGAGTAAAAAAAAGTATAGTTTTGAAACATGGCAACTACTAATGATAATCGGTTTTTTAAAAATTATAACACTTGGGTAAGTGGTAATGAATTACGATTTTCAAACCTCTCAAACCAAAGAGTAGTTCCTGAATTTATAAATTCTGTTAAAAGATTACATTTAAAATTTAATCACAAAACAATCAAATTAAATTTTGAAGAAATCGAAACCATATACCCATTTCCAACAACTGCTATTTGCGGTTGTATTCATTATTTTAAGAATAAATATGGAATTGAATTTGAATTTTTGAATGTTCCTGAATACCTCCATAATATTCATTTTGAATCACCAATTGTTGTTGACGAAAATAAAATTAACAGGCACACCGATTGCTTAGATAAAATTTGGATGTTTAGTAACTCAGACCAAGTACATGCACTTGTTAATGGTCTATTAGCAAATATCAGGAAAGCAATTGAATGTGAACCAGGAGTGATTGATGCTTGTACTTGGGGTTTAAATGAGATAATGGATAATGTGATTCAACATTCTGAAGCTGATTGCGGTTTTATTATGGCTGTGGTACACAAAAAAACAAAGCATATCAGCATTTGTATATTTGACTACGGTATCGGTATTTTTAAGTCACTAAAAAACTCAGGGAATCATAAGCCTAAAAGTGCACCTGATGCAATTTCCTTAGCTGTTCAAGAAGGCGTTACAAGAGATAAAAGTGTTGGACAGGGTAATGGAATGTGGGGATTGTATAATATCGTTAATCTGAATACAGGCATTATGACAATCATTTCTGGAAAGGGTGGTTTAAGTCTGAATAAGGGGGTAATGAAGACATTTGAGGAGATACAAATGTTAAGTAAAGAGCAACAAGCAACGATTGTTAGTTTTAACTTAAACCTTAGTAAAGATATTTCTATAAAGGAAGCTTTAGGTGGGCATGAGTTGACGGATATGTATATAGAAAACATGGAAGATGAATATGATAGAGTTGTATTTAAAATAGTTGATGCTACTTCAGGAACAGGGACAAGACAATCGGGCTTGAAGCTCAAAAATGAGATAATTAACCTATATAAAAAAACTAAGAAACCTATACTTATAGATTTTGCTGAAATAGGTATCGTATCATCATCATTTGCTGATGAATTTATTGGGAAAATGGTTATTGATTTAGGTTTTTTTCAGTTTCAACAAATCTTTACATTGATAAATATGAATACTACAATTCAATCAATTGTTCAGCGTTCGCTTAGTCAACGAATGGCAGAATCAATAAAAGGAAAAAACTAAATTGATAAAATTGTAATTGTATTAATAAAAATTAATACTTTTGTACTTTAGATTTCCAAAAAGAGATGATATGTTAATTAAAACTTCTCTGGTTATCAAAAATTGTGGCTACTAAAAATCAAATAAAGGCTTACCGAAAGGTAAGCCTTGTTTATTTTAGATACCCTATGTATTTGGAAATTCATCCGTTTTTTTCCTAAAGCCAACCAAAAAATATAGAATTACCAAAAACTTTTGAAGTTTTTTGTTTCAGGAAAATTCTACCCTAAACACTTTTAAAAGTGTGTTGGAAATTGAGGGATGGGATACATGGTTAGTAATCAAATGTAAATATGAACTAATGATTACTAAAAGCTTCTTCAGTTAATTTAAAGTGTTCAGACAGTTTACGGATAACATCTTTTGAAAGTCCTTTTCTGTAAGATAATATTTGGCTTACAACATTTATGTCGATTCCAAGAATGTTAACTAAATCAACATTTTTAAGCTGATGGACTTCCATTAAGCTTTTTAACAACGCAATTGGGTCTTTCGTTTCAGTAGTGTAAATCTTACTTTCATAGTTGTCAATCAGCAGTTCCAACAATTCCATTTCATCTTCAATCTCCTTAGTAGGTTTTTTTGAAGCCAACTCCATAACCTTATCAGAATATTCCTGATATTGCTTTTTGTCTTTAATGTTGGTGTAGCTCATGAATATTATTCTTTAATCAAAAATTTCTAAATCAATTTCTCCTAATTCTTTTGCTTGTTGCTCATAATAAGCAATGGTTTCAGGGTCGGATGCCTGTTGTTTCATCAAGCTATAGATTTGTTCTTTATTGGCTTTAAGTTCTTCAAGCTTATTTTCAAAAATGGTTTTATTTTTTTTGGTTTTCATATGTGTTTATATTTCTATGATGGCTTTTTGATTAAAATTTGGATTTTCATTTTGCCGAACATATCCTAATTGGTTACTTCTGAACTTAATACCATAGAATTCACAATCTTTTTGGGTATGTGAGTGACCAAATAACCAGTAGTCTATTTTGTGTTTTTCTAACAGATGCTCTAAATTAACAATAAATAATTGGTTTAATATCGGGTATTCACTAATATACCCATTGACTTTCTTTGATGGCAGATGATGTGTAACAACAATTGTTTTTTCAGATGTATTCTCCTTGAGTTCTTTTTCTAAGAAACACATTTGTGGTGTAAATCATTGTAATTTTTAACGCTGAGTAATTCATTATTATAAACTGATTTATGGAAATCGCTGATATAATCCTTGATGAATTCATCGGTTATTTTTGTCCAAAGGGTTGTGAAAATGAATTTAGTGTTATTTATTATTATCGCCTGATTATTTAACAACTTAACATTTGGTCTGATGTTTATATCCATTGTTAAAGCATCTTTCATGTCGAAACCTCCATAAAACTCATGATTACCAGGAATAATATATGTTTGTTTGAAATTAGTTGAAATGTAGTCGAAAAACTTATTGTTTTCAAATCCATCATGTAAAACGATAATATCTCCATTTAAGACTAATATGTCAGCTTTAGGAATTAGATTTTTTTTGGTTAACCAAGAATCATTTTCTGTAAATTCAAGATGAAGGTCTGATGCGTATTGGATTTTCATAAAACTTTATAAGTTTGAAGTTTTAAGTTACTATTAATTATGTGTTACTATAGTAACATTTCCATCTTTTTTTTCAATTTTCAACCAAAAGTCTATCATCATTTGAGCAGCTTCTTCTTCATCTATTTTAATATATTGTAAAAAGGAGCGTTCATCACTATGACCGCTAATTTTTCTGATAAGAATTGATGGCATTCCTTTTTTAAATTGATTGGTACAAAACGACCTACGACATGTGTGGCTAGATATACACTCATATTTTAAGAAAACTTCTTCAATTTTTTGATTACCAACTTCTTTAATTTTAATAACTGGAGAATTTATTTTTGCTAATTGCCCAATGGCTTTAATGTTTTTATTAAAGTAATGACTATCAATATTACTAGGTGGACAGTATTCATATTTTTCAAATAATGCTTGAAGCCTTGTTGAAATTGGGATAACTACTCTGGAAACAGTCTTTTTCATGTTGATTCTAATTAGACCATCATTTACGTTGATATGGTGTCGACTTAATCTTGATAAATCAGAATATCTCAACCCAGTTTCACAGCCAATAATAAATAAATCTCTTAGTCGGTCAAAATTAGGATTTAGAGAAAAATCTAAATTTAACAAATCCTCAATTTCTTGTTCAGTAATGTAAATATCAATTGCGTTACTATTTAATGTTTTAAATGTTGATACATCAATTTTTGGGGTATAATTATTCTTAACACAAAAATTTAAAAACACTTTCAAATTTTTTATTAGTTTTCCAACGGTGCTCTTACGCATACCGACTTCCTTATTTGGTTTAACGGCATGATAACTTAAATAGTCAACAAAGCCATCGTAGAATTTTGCGTTGATGTCACTAAACACAATTTGTCTTTTTCGATGTTTTTGAAAACCATCGAGATGTTTCTTAAGTGAATTATAATCTTTAATTACATCATTTACTACTTGTCCTTTTTTAGATGTGATAAATTCATCATAGCGTTCAAAGAAATTAAGTTTTTGAACTTTTTCGGGAGAGGTACTTAGTGTAAATTGTTCATCTACGTATGCAATGGTAGGCGTTTTACCTTTTAATATACAATCATCTACAATATACTCCAATTTTAATTTTATACTTTTTAGGTATTTTGAAAGATGTTCATATTCAGGATGATTGCGTCTAACATCTTTTGAATTATGATTCCAATACTTAGGCTCAATGTATTTACCTGTTTTAATTAAACTTCTTTTTTCTCTTGAAAAATTGTACTGTAAATAAATTGGAGTTGTACCATCTTTTTTAAAGTGGTTTTTTTTAATTGTTAAGTTAATTGAGTGCATAATATTTAGAAGTTGTTTAAAGTCCTCTGTTGAAAAAGCACCAATAGTACAATATATTGGT
>CAYUEO010000057.1:0-5936 GCA_964443755.1 uncultured Gammaproteobacteria bacterium
GCCTTTTTTTTTTGAATCTTTTGGTCCTTCTGCTTTTGTAGTGACCCTTCTGTTTGCTGTCTTTTCTTTATTTGCTTTTTTAGTGCTCCTTTACTAGGGGCTCTATCTGATAAGATTGGTCGCAGACCAATCTTAATTATTAGTATTTTCAGCACAGCTGTTGGCTGGTTAGTGTTTGCGGCCGCTACAAATATATATTGGTTATTTATTGGACGAATTATTGATGGTATAGCGGCTGGCAACTTTCCTATTGCGCAAAGTTATTTAGTTGACATCGCTAAAACTGATAAAGAAAGAACAACAAATTTAGGTTTGATTGGTGCCATATTTGGAATTGGCTTAATCATTGGGCCTCTCTTAGGAGGGGCGCTCAGTCAAATTTCTTTAAGTTTACCATTTTGGCTAGTTGGTGGTTTAGCTATATTTAATACCGTTTTAGCTTTCTTTAGTCTACCGGAGACTAATCAAAATATTAACAAAGAAACAGTTCTCTCCTTCAATCCCTTTAAGGCAATTGTGTCTGCTCTAACTAAAGATAATTTACGAGCCGGCTTTATCGCTTGGTTTTTATTTGGCTTAGCGCTCGCCGGCCAACAAGCTATCTTAGCGCTCTATTTAGAAAGTGCTTTTAATTTTAACCCACTAGCAATTAGTTTAGTGCTGATGGGGATGGGCGTCATACTAGTAGTAAACCAAGCTGTTATGTTAAAAAAAGTCTGGCTTAAATATTTCAGTGAAGAAAAGTTAATTGCCTCATTTATGATAATACTGACCTTTGGTTTTATCATTCTAGGCTTTTCTTTTTTAGTATCGTTAGCAATAGGTTTATTTTTCTTAAGCGTTTCTCAGTCAATTTTAAGAGTAGTGATGACCAGCCAAATTACAAAAGATGGTGATATTCGGGAACAAGGCATGATTTTGGGAGTATTATCATCAGTTATGTCTTTAAGTATGATTATTGGACCAATAGTGGCTGGCGTCTTATTTACTCAACAAATTTACCTGCCCTTTATAGCCGGGGCCGGTTTCACGTTTTTAGCTTTTATAATTATTTTCTATCATAAAAAAAAGCGTAGTCAAAAAGTTTTAATAAGCGAAGAAGAGTTAATTATATCCGAACAAAAAATTGAATTTACTGCTTAGAAATTTTTAATAATAAAATAGTTAGCTAATCTAATTTGAAAAAATCAGCGGTAAAAGAGTTAATAAAAAAATATCAGCGGTAAAGTGAGCAATTATTGCCGATTCCAGCCCCTTCTTCCAAAAAAGCCAGCCAAAAACAACCCCGCCAATTCCGTTTAAAACAATAGCTCGGGTTACTACAATGGGGGTAATAGTGGTTATTGATGCTGTTATAGGTAGGTGACCTAAGCCAAATATTATAGCCGCTAAAAAGATAGATATCATTATATTTATTTTTGAAGGCTCTATTTGTTTAAATAATTTAACACTTACCCAAACAAACAACATCATAAAAAATAATCTCATTAATATTTCTTCGGCCACCCCTCCATATACAGAGGCAAGTAATTTTTGCCAGATTGGGGCATAGTTTTGATGCGTACTAATAACCACCCCTTGCATAGTAAAAAGCATATCCAATACGTAAATGGCAATAGCCACAATAATTCCTGAAAATATTGATGTGCCTAAAATACTTTTTAATGTTTCACGGTAATCTTTTTTCTCTAACACTGCTTGAATAAGTGGCAGCTTAAAATTAAATTTTTTTGCAAAAAAAAGACCGAAGAAAATAGCAACTGAGAAAAGGATCAGGCTCTGAATAAGTTGAGCAAAAAATATAATTTCAATAGGTTGTCCAATTTTACTTAATAACTCGCCCTGGACAGACAAGATGTATGGGAATACACAAATAATACTAATCATCGTTAGGCCTAACAAAACAAAGAACATCTTCCAATTTATAAAATTTTTCATAAAAATATTTTAACAGTATTGGACAAGGATTTTATATACCTGCCTTGTCTCTAAACAATCTCAAAGCCATCGCAGTGCCTGATGGATTATTATGAGGAAAAGCATGGTTCATATTCGTCACAAGCTGTAAAACTCTAGCACCTTTTTTTCTCAAATCTCTCACGTTTTGTTGAATATCAGCTGCCGGAAAAATCATATCTTGAGAACCAGCTAATACTATGATAGGCACGCCATTTGCGCCCAGTTTTTCAAAATCTAGATTTTTACTCAAAGCTGCTTGCAACCTTTCATGAGGAACTTCTTCTGCTAAACCCAGGCTACTTTTTAAATATCTCCACCCCCATTTAGCAACATTTCTAAGATCGTCTTTGGCATTCACCTGAGCTTTACCTAGAGAATATTCGTAACCACCCTGCTTATTATCTCCTATCATCTGACTATTTATTAAAAATGTATCTGATTCAATTTCTGAAAATGTCTTAGGCATCTGATAGCCATGCTCTAAATTACTTTTAGCTCTTAGATGATTAATAATTTTTAATTCTTCTTGGTTATCTTCCCCGCCAATCCCCGCACCACTAATTGAAGTAAAGGCTTTAACTTGTCCTAAATTTTTTTCAATTATTTTTTCTGTAATACTCGCTCCCTGAGTGCTACCTTCAGAAGACCCAATAATTTCAAATTCTATTTTAGCATCTTCTTTTAGATTCAGGCTTTGTTTTATTTCTTGTAGAGATTGTTCAAGTTGTTTAACTGCCTCTTCAGCTACTAAACCCTGTCCCTGCCCACCAGCATTAACATACGCTTCTCTATTTAGACCTTCGGATTTTAACACAACAAACGCTTCCGTATCTCCCAGAAGCATAGTGCCAGCTAGTTTTATCTCCAAAGGATAATTACCGAAATTTGGTTTATCGCATTCAAACATTCCAGGTACATAAACGGTAACTCTTAAAACGTTTGGTTCCGTTTCTATCTCTTTAAGATTTTCAGGGACATTCCAGTGAGCAATAACCGTCCTAATTCTAGCTTGCCCAGATTCAGTTTCTGTCATTTTCAAATTTTTCGGATTAATAAAATAATCCTCTACTGCTTGACGTCTTTTTTCGTAGACATGTCGTCTGCTCAATTTTTTTTCTGACAAAAAATCCTGACTGGGATCCTGGAAAGGTGTCCCATCAGTACTGTCTATAATATTTTTTTCAGGATGATTACGGTCTGGCCCTGGCCACTCATTAGACATAAATTTATAATTATCTTTACATTTATTATATACTAAAGCCGCTCAGATATAAACAAGAGGCTTACTTGAGATTATTAAACTAATTAGCAAAAAAGTGTGTTTTGCTTTAAAATATGTTAAAATAAGCTTATAATTAATACTAAAACTATATGAAATTTATTATTCGATTGCTAATAAATGCCTTGTTTTTATTGGTCGCTCCGTTTATTATAAGCGGCGTAGTTATCTCCGGGTTCTGGACAGCTGTTATAACCGCTATTTTTTTAGGAATTGTGAACGCTGTTATCCGACCGCTCTTAATAATTTTAACTTTACCAATTAACATTTTAACCTTAGGACTCTTTACTTTAGTAATTAACGGCTTATTAGTTTTATTAGCCTCTAGCGTTGTGAAAGGTTTTGACGTAAACGGTTTGTGGAGTGCTATTGGTTTGTCTCTTTTTCTTTGGATAGTTTCCTGGCTCAGTAATGAGTTAATCGGTGGTGAAAAAGCTAAGGTAAATAGTTTTTAAATATTTACAATATTAATTTTTTTTAGACATAATATTGGTAGCCATTCTAACGGACCTGACCACAATAAAAAACATGACCTAAGTCATGTTTTTTTTGTCTATTTTTAAGATAAATATTTGAGCCTGCTAAACAAAAAGTGTTTTATCTCGTCTGGAGAAACTGTTTTCGAACCTGGATTGCTAAAATTAAATAAAAATAAATTACTTTATATTCAATTTATAAGATCAGCGCCACGCCCATTATTATCATAATAACTCCTGCGATTAAGTGTAATACTTTTAAGTTTTTGTTTCGTGTTTCTTCGGCCTTTTCAACATTCATACCAAAATACATACCTACGCTAATAATAATCATTGGCAAAACAAATATTAAGTTATATAAGAGCAGTAACCAAACAGCACGCATCATAGTTTCTCCGTGTCCCAACATTCCTAAAATAACTATATATGGACCACTCGTGCAAGGCAATAAAAATAAACTGACTATAAAACCAATTAAAAAGGCGCTAAGAGGTCCGGTAATTGATTTTACAAGAGATTTTAATTTCGGACGCCAACTTAATGGCACTTCCATTAAGAATACTTTTCCATACCAAAAGAAATCCTTAATATTAAACAGGCCGATTAAAATTGCAATGACGCCAATGACTTTCATAAACATAACTGGTGTACCAAAACTAGAAATAACCGAATACAAACCTATACCCATTAAGAAATAGGAAATAAAAATTGAGGCTGAATAAGCTAAACCTGAAAGCAAAGCTCTTTTCCTGTTTCCAGAGGCTAAAATAGTGGCAATCAAAATCAGTAAAACGGCGAATTCGCAAGGATTAATAGAATCAACCAAGGCGGCGCCAATTAAAATAGGTAAGGTTAATGATTCTGAAAAATTTTCTTTTGTAGTATCATCCTTCTTATCAGTCGAAGTTATTTTATTTTGACTTTGATTAGTTTGCAAATAAGAGATAATCTGTTTATCCCCAATGAAACATTCATTTTCAGCATAAAGAAAAGGCACGCCTCTATTCATTAGGCTAATTCCCTCCTCAGCACAAACTGTATTAAACTCTTCAGCGTTAGCTTTGTTTTGATATATCTCTTTCTGCTCAATAGAAAAAGAAAAATTATTGTTTTTGATAAATTCTTCCACCTCGGCGCAATGAGGACAGCCATTTCCATAATACAAAATTGCTTTATTTTCTTGAGCAGAAACTACGTTTATCGATAGAATAAAAAATAATACTCCGATAACAAAAAATAGTTTTTTTTTCATAAATAAATATTTTAATTTTCTTCTATACAAATTTTTTTATTAATAATTTCCAGCCATGTCTTATAAAAAAGCATAGCTATAATATATATTAAAATTAATAACAAGATTACAAATAAATACTGATAAATTAAAATTTTAGTTTCATAATACATTAAAGCAGAAGCAATACTAACAGCTGCTAATGGGAAAGAATAAGCCCACCATGATAAATAGTATTTTATCTGGCTATGAATTCTTATCTGAGTAAACATTAGAATTGTCAGAAAAATTGCAAAATAATAAAGAATTCTAGAAAAATCATTAATTACGCCACTTAACTTAAAATAAGAAATAAAACCAATTGCTGGTGGCGCTATCATTATAAACAGTGTGGGGGTTAATTTTTCTATCAGCGCTTCGTGAAAGAATATTCTATAAAGAAAAATGGCTAAAAGAATTATCCAAAAGAACATTCCAAAACTAAAGAAAAACCAAGATAATTCCTGATTAAAATGAGATACTCCGGATACTGGCACTAAAATATTACCAACCGCAGGAATAAACCAAGATGGATTCATATGATTAATATTAAACCAATCACGATGCATCCATGTGTTAATGATTATCAATGTAAAAATAAAATTTATCACTGTTCCAATATACCAAAAATATCTGGATATCTCTACGAAGTTGAATGATAAAAAAGCGATGCTTAATAAAATTAAACTAATTGAAAAAGTAGGAAAAAAATTAATTTTAACTGGATGATTAAATTCAGTCACAAATTCGTGATATGATAATAAAATCTTTAATAAATATATTAATGATAATATCACAAAAATAGCAACAGAAAGATACAAGAAAATTAAAGGAATTATTGGTGATAACCCAAAAATAGATATTGCTTTCTGTAAAGAAATAGTTAAACCAGACAATCCCATAACTACAGAAAAAAAAGAAATAGGGAAATTTTTAATTTGATTATTTTTTT
>CAYUEO010000058.1:0-5900 GCA_964443755.1 uncultured Gammaproteobacteria bacterium
CATTTTCTTAGACACATTGTCCATTTGCTGCGGGACCTGGATTCGAACCAGGATAGGAGGATTCAAAGTCCTCAGTCCTACCTTTAGACGATCCCGCAAAAACACTCCTACTACAGGATAGTATTAGAAAAAAGACGACGTGTCAAATTATATTTTGGCATACTTTCTGACCGCAAACAGACTGGCCAGAGCATTGATCACTAGGACCACTAAAAATTGAGCTCCAAAAATAATCAAAAAGTTATCGATATAGTAAGCTAACAAACCAACCTGACTATCAACCAAAAATGCCTCAAGATAAGGCTGTAGTAGGCTCAGGAAAGGATAAAAGATACCAATGATAATCAGCACGCTAATTAAGGAGTAAACTAAAGCTGAAAACAAATAAGGGAAATAAATGAAAAAATTAGAAGCTCCGACTAGGCGCATGATTTCTATCTCTTGCCGGTGTGTATAAATAGCCACTCTAATAGCATTATAAACAACTAATAAACTAGTCAGAATAAAGATAGAAATTATAAAAATACCTACTTCATTAACTCGATCCGTAATGGCATTAATTTTTTGTAAAATAACCGTGTTGTCAGAAAAATCACGTGATTCAATAATCGGACTATCGAGAATTTTAAGCTCGTTAATAACTAAATTACTCTCATTAAAATCAACCGGCATAACCGTTAAACTAGGAGATAACGGATTACGACCCAACTCCTTTAAAGCTGCCAGTATCGCGGGGTTATTAGCATACTTCTCTCTAAAATTACCGATTGCCTCATCTTTAGATACATAAACAACCTCTTTCACGCGGGCTGATTCTAAAATTTTCCCTCTAAGAGCTAAAATTTCTTCTTCTGGCGTCTCGTTTTTTATAAATAAACTAATATCTATTTTTTCTTTAACAGCTGCCACAGTACTATCGCTAATTAAACGCACGGTAATTAAAGTATTAATAGAAAATAAGGCTAGCAGGAGAATAGTGATGGTAACTATAGTCAGCCAAATATTACGAAAGATATCTTGCAGGCTGAATTTTATAATTCGATATAAAGAAAGCATATTCTTCTGAGGCTATTAGGCTAAAAATTATAACAGATATTTTCCGTGAGCCTGATCGCTAATCACTCGGCCCTGTTCCATGGTTACTACTCGCTTATTTAAACGGTTTACAATTTCTTTGTTATGCGTCACTAGAATTACTGTTGTGCCAAAGCGATTAATCCGTAAAAGCAGATTAATAATTTCATCAGCATTAATAGCGTCAAGATTACCAGTTGGCTCATCAGCTAAAAGTATCTTAGGTTGGTGGACCAGCGCCCGCGCAATAGCCGCTCTTTGTTGTTCGCCTCCTGATACTTCATGTGGATAACGACGCGCCTTATCCTCCAAGCCCACAATTTTTAAAACACTAGGGACTATTTTCTTAATTTTTGCTGCTCCAGCGCCACAGACTTCTAAAGCGAAAGAAACATTTTCCTGTAAAGTTTTTTTAGGCAATAATTTAAAATCCTGAAATATCACGCCAATTTGACGGCGTAAAAAAGGCACTTCCCGACTACTAATTTTGGTTATATCCCAATCTCCCACCAAAACCCGACCCTCATCAGCCAACTCCTCGCCAATCAACAAACGAACCAGAGTAGTTTTACCTGCTCCAGATTGACCGACTATTGAAACAAACTCTCCGGGCTTAACCGCCAAGCTAACGTCCTTAACGATCTTGTTTTTTTTCGTATATGCCTTGGAGACATTTTCCAGAGTAATCATAGAAACTAATAGTGAAAAGGATTATTTGGCTAGAACCGATTGACCGTATTTTATCAGCGACTCATTGTCTGAAAAATTGGTCGCCTTTGATTGTGATCCAAAATTTACCGCTATAATATTGCCGCTGGGCGTATTAACCCGAGTCATTAAACAATATCCCACTTCATCTAAATATCCCGTCTTAGAACCAATAATTTCATAAGCAGCCGTCTTCAGAAGTTGGTTGGTATTGTTAAGAGTATGCGGCTCGTCAGTGTTGCGAGTCCTAAAAGTATATTTTTTAGTACTAGATATTTTAGCGATCAAAGAATCTGCTAAAGCTTCTTTGGCTATTATAGCATAGTCCAAAGGAGAACTCACATTTTGCGGTGCTAAACCACTAGGCTCAATAAATTTTGTGTCTTTAGCACCCCACTCCCTAACAATATCATTCATTCTTTTAATAAACTTCTCTCTAGTTAGGCCGCTAACTCGCACTAAACTTTCGGCTGTATTATTGGCGGATCCAACCAAAGTGCTATACAGTAAATCTTCGATGCTCATCGTCTCTCCTTCTTTAACTCGCAAACGAGATGACTCATACGGTTTAACATGCTCATAATTATAAGCCTCGTCCTGATAAACATAGCTAACAATTTTCTTTAAGTCAGGGTTCGTTTCTAAAAACACTTTCGCCGCCACCAACTTAGTTAAACTAGCTAAAGGGGCAACTACTTTTTCGTTCTTACCCCACAACACGGACCCATCTTTTTCTAAAAAAATTACTGCCGAAGAAGCTGTTAAGCTAGGCGCAGCTAAAACTGACGAGGGAACTGAAACCAACTGTTTGCCCGGCAAAACTGTCGCCTTTAAAGGTTCGACACGCACAGAAATAATACCTGCCCCCGGTGAAGCAAGTTTTGAAAAAGCTACATAATCTAAATCAATCACACGATCCGGATGCTTATCTCGCTCTGGCCCGTAGTCATTAACAGTAACATCAACAAATTTATTGTTATCAGTATTGTAAACTCGCAGAGTTGAACCTTTGGCATAATCTGGAGAAGCGGCAAATAAGCCATTCTTATATTTGTACCAACTCGCCTTGCCTACAGACATTACTCCCGGTTTAGACATTAAAACAATCCGATCCATGGTAGACTTCGTCTCAGCGGTCACGTATTTTTCAGCTGGATTATCTTTTGTTTTTAAAGGCAACCAGCGTCGGCTAGCCCAATCAAAAGCAAATAGAGTCTTCAGGTCATAAGAGGCCATATCATAACTGAGCCGGATAGTCATGGGCCGACTAGGGTCATAAAAACCACTACTCTCAAAGGCGTAGTTATATACCGAGGAAATGGTTTGCAGGTCCATCGGTAAATAAGATCGATCACTGATAGCTGCCTGCCGTAATACAGCTGGCGATGTAAAAGCTTCTGACTGATAGATGACTTCCAGACTCTCTGCTTTTGCCTCTTGTCCAGCTATTAAAGACAAAAAAACAAAAACTAGACACAGCACAGAAAATTTATTTTTATATATCATTGTTGAATTGACTTAAGTTAAGTAATAATCTTATAATGTTTACGGAAACTAATTATCTACAGTGTTGGCGGGTGTTGTATAATGGTTATTACGTCAGCTTCCCAAGCTGAAGAAGGCGGTCCGATTCCGCTCACCCGCTCATAATTAAAGAACGATTAGGCCGAGATAGCTCAGTTGGTAGAGCAACGCACTCGTAACGCGTAGGTCAGGGGTTCAAATCCCCTTCTCGGCTCATTTCAAGGTATCAATCGAAAAAATAACTCCACCATTTTTCCAAGTTACTTGCCTGATTGGCTTGTTTATCCGCTTCAGCTGCGTCAAGCAAATTTTTTTTATTTTCGATAACTACGACCATCTCACCAGGCTTTTTTAAATTTAAATTTTGCCGAGCCTGCTCTTCAAGAGATTGGTCAGACTGCAAGTAGGCCAACAGTTCACCCAACTCCTGGTTTTGTTGTTCGTATAAACTAATCTGATTTTTGATGTCTTCTATTTCTTTTTCAACTAGTTTTTTTTGGCTATAGGTGCGAGCTAATGGCAATATAATCACTACTAAAAAAGCTAAGCCAATAATAGCTAAAAATCGCTGGCTACTAACCAGGCGATAAAAAAAATTGCTAGGCCTGGGCTCGCGCACAGGGTGAGTAATGTTAGAACGGCCGCTATTTCTCAACATGCTTGATATTATATCACAGAAGACAGCCGGGTAAAAATAAAATTACTAGCGTGTTTTAGGTGTGACCCAAAAGCCCATATATTTACCAGCCATTAGTCTGATTTGAGCTTCTAAACAAGGTATAGCTCCGAAAATAACAATAGTGATTGGAACAGCTACCCACTCTAAAACCATTACTCCTTTTTTCCAGCTTGGATAGCCAGTAGGTTTTTTAGGTAATAACAAAGCAGAAACTACCGCTGATAAAACCAAGCCTATCATTGCCACATTCATAAGATTAGTAGTCACGGCCGGTAAGTTACCTGATAAAACAGTGGTACTAAATCTTTCTCCGCCAATCAAAATCGGTAACCAACCGACAACGGCAATAATAATAGCATTAGTGGCCCAGGCATGAAATCCGTAAATCTGAATTAATATATGACTAAAAACTCTTTTACGATCAAAACCGGGGTTGCGCCATCTTCTGGAAGTATTAAATAATAAGTAAGGAATATTTTCTGCTCCCCAAGCCCAGCGCCGTTGTTGCTTATATAAACTCACAGCCGTTTTAAAGTAACTAGCATCATGAGTAACATCCATTGATACTTCGTAATGAATTGGTTCAACACTATAGTGACCATTATAATGCATCAAACAATGCCAAAAGATTCTCGAGTCTTCCGAAACATTTTTTGTTGACCAAAAACCGATTTCTACCAAAGCCTTCCAGGTCATAGAATGCGAAGAGTACGTTACTAAACTTTCTTCCCTGATCTGCATAATCATCTGCCAGAAAGTATTAGAAGAGGCAGCTACACGAGAAAAAAATGGTGCGCGCCAAATATTATTATGATAAACCGGAATCGGCTGATAGCTAGTATGATAAGGATCGTCAACCGTCATAAACTTATAAGTCAGGGCGGCAAAATAACCAGGCCTAACTACTGTATCAATATCAAACACGCTCACTAAAATATTTTGATAATCTATGCCTCTAGCATCTATCACGTCACGTTTCAGCTCTTTGGCGCACCAAGCCTGATTAGCTCCCTTGCCTTTAAGTTCTCCAGCTAAGTTATCAGGATGAATAGTCGTATAAAAAGCCGCAAATTTTTCGCCAAACTCTAAACGTAGTTCAGCTATCTTCTGATCTACCTCTTCGCGTCCGGACCTCTCTTCAAAGGTTACCGCCACAATCATTCTATCGGTTCTCCAGCTGTCATTAACTAAAGACCTCACGCAACCACGAATTATTTCTGTACTTTCCTGATAGGTTGGTAAAATAATTACATGCCAAATATCGGCTATATCTTTTCCTTGGCGAATCAATGAGTTTTCAGCCACTTCAGGCGCATAATATTTGCCCTGGCTAAGCGCCTCACATTTATTAGGCCAATCGGTACGCAAGCCTTTTTTTAATTTATAATAAGCAGTAATTAGAAAAATCGCCATATAAATGACGAGTAAAAGCCAATAGACATCAAAGGCAATAATAAAATAGGCTACCCAGACTGGCTGAAAATAAGATAAAACTGATAAAACAACTAGGGTTAGTATAGAAAAAGCGCCAGGCAGAATTTCTAAAATACGATAAATACGCCGATTTCTACCTCGTAGCTCGGAGGCTTTACCTACTTTAAGATAATCAATAGTTTCCTCCATAAGAAGTGCTTTAAAGCTTAAATTGCTTGCCTTCTTTTTAGCTCAAAAAAGCAATCAGAACAAGCCTTGACATCAAAGGCGGCATCGTGTGCTTCTGAAAAGTTTGTTTGAAACAAAAATTGATACAACTCTGTTAAATTTGGCCACTTATAACCACCACGCGGACTAGGTATCTGACAAACTTGCACGGTTTTCTTCATCAGCCTGATGCATTTAGGACAACCTAGAGGGGGCCTGTTTGCGCGCATTATTTCGAAGTTGATAATTTTTTCATCGAAATCAATATTATGAG
>CAYUEO010000059.1:0-5807 GCA_964443755.1 uncultured Gammaproteobacteria bacterium
GACCATCTTGACTGCCTCTATTAATAACTAAATCTCTTCTATCCTCCCCAGCCTGTTCTTTGGCAATAATACTAGCGATAACCGCAGAAACATCCTTATTATCTTGAAAGTCTAAAGCTTTTCTAAGTTTATTATTCTCCTGGGCTATTTCTAAAAAACTTGAGTTAGCTACAGTCAAATCAACTACTTCCCCTTTTAATCTAGCAATTTCTGCTTGTAAATAAGCTATATCTTGATTGTCACTATAAGAACTACTAATTGAAGACGACCAACTATAAAGTTTGCCAGACAGAGGTTGAATTAGAGAAGAAAGTGCCCCCTCCAAGCCCCTAGTTAAACCTATCCAATGCAAAAAAAACAGCAGTATTAATACTGCTAAACCCACCACTACCGGATTATTGCTTTTAATTCGCATCATACCAAACCAGAATTAGATTTTAGAATAAAAAATTAATCGCCGCCATTTGGTAATACCACCTTTTCTAATAGCTCCGGATTAGCGAGTAATATGCCCGTGCCTCTAGCTACACAAGATAAAGGGTCATCAACAATTTTTACTGGAATACGGGTAGCGGCAGAAATTGCCTTATCTAACCCACGCAGCAAAGCGCCTCCACCTGATAAATAAAGTCCTCTCTCATATATATCTGATACAAGTTCCGGAGGAGTTGTCTCAAGTATTGTTTTAATATTATCTATTATTTTGACAACTGTTCTACTCATAGCCTCTCTAATCTGTTTATCACTGGCCATTAAAGCTTTAGGTAAACCAGTCACTAAGTCACGTCCTCGTACTTCAATCTCCTGAGGAGCATCAAGAGGCACAGCTGATCCAATAGAAATTTTAATACTTTCAGCTAGCTGTTCGCCGATCAGGATATTAAATTCTTCTCTGACATAATCTATGATATTTTGATCAAACTCATTTCCCGCTGCTTTAAGAGATTTCCAAGTCACAACTCCTCCCAGGGAAATAACCGCAATTTCAGTTGTTCCGCCGCCAATATCAACCATCATAGTAGCCGTCGCTTCAGTAACGGGCAGACGAGCGCCAATAGCAGCAGCCATAGCCTCTTCAATTAAAAATACTTTACGCGCTCCGGCTGATTGAGCAGCATCTTCAACCGCTTTCTTTTCAACTTCAGTTAAATCCAGAGGGATACCAATAACAACTCTAGGACGAGCTATTAAACTAAAGTTTTCTGATTGAACTTTATTAATAAAATACTTCAACATTTTTTCAGTCACTTCAAAATCAGATATAATTCCGTCCACCAAAGGCTTAATTGCTTCGATATGTCCCGGAGTCTTACCAATCATTTTTTTAGCGGACTCCCCTACTTCTAATATTTCATGAGTACGCTTGTTAATGGCTACCACACTGGGCTCATTAATAATTATGCCTTTGTCGGCAAAGTAAACTAAAGTATTTTTAGTACCCAAATCAATACCGAGGTCGTGACTAAATCTGCCAATAAGCTTATTGAACATATGCTTGAAGACTGGAAGCTAAATTAACTAAATCTACATTACGGCTAGACGCTTCAGAGCGTTTCTTTAGCTCTACCTGATTAAGAGCCAACGTCTTACGACTCAGTACCAAACGATAAGGGCAGCCAATTAAATCCGCATCGGCAAATTTTTCTCCGGCAGAAACATCCCGATCGTCATAGAGAACATCCCAACCTTGGGCCTGTAATTCTTGGTATAACTTTTCCGCTTCACCATTCTCATTTAGAGAAATTAAATGAACCTTATAAGGGGCGACGGCCTCAGGCCAAATAATTCCTTTTTCATCATGGCTAACCTCAACTATAGAGCCCATAATTCTACTTGGACCTATGCCATAACAACCCATGACCACTGGACTTTCCTGACCTTGAGCATCTTTAAACTTTACTCCAAATGGTTCTGAAAATTTTGTCCCTAATTTAAAAATATTACCCACTTCAATAGCTTTCTTTTCGACTAAGTCTTTACTGCCGCACAGCGGGCAACTGTCCTGCTCGGTAATTATTTCTTTATTAACAGCGACGCGACACTTTTCACAAATATAAATTAAATCTTCTCCAGCTTGGGAAACAGTTTGAAATTCATGAGAATACTTAGCAAAAGAACCTCCGGAGGCATATGTCACGTAAGTTAAGTCTCCCAAACTTAAACGATTATATATTTTCTTATAGGCCTCAGTAATCTTAGTGTAATATTCATCCAGATTTTCCTGATTAGCATGGAAAGAATATAAATCCTTCATTAAAAACTCACGCCCTCGAATCAAGCCGGCCTTAGCTCTTTTTTCGTTTCTAAATTTTGTTTGAATTTGATAAACCCCAAACGGTAAATCTTTATATGAAAAAATATACTTCCTACCTAAGGGGGTAACTACTTCTTCGTGGGTCGCTCCTAAGGCATACTCTTTTTGATCATTTCCCGATAAGCGAAATAAAGAGTCAAAAGTATCCCAACGATCAGTGGTTTTCCAATTTTCCTTGGGAACCAAGGCGGTCATTAAAATCTCTTGTCCACCTACTCTATCCATCTCTTCTCTAATAATCTGGCTAATTTTATCTAGAACTCTTTTCCCTAAAGGTAAATAGTTATATATACCAGCCCCGACTTTATCTATAAAACCAGCTCTAATTAGGGCCTGAGCATTAAAGCTAGTCTCATCTTTAGGTATATCCTTGACAGTTTTTGTAAAAAGAAGGGATTGTCTCATAAAAAGTTTATATTTTATTTACCATCTTTTATACTAATCAAAAAATCTCAGCTTGTCCAATTAATATTTTACTTTTTAACTAGCCTTCTTAAGGCAGCTTTAACTCTTTCGCCGCTATCTGTGATATCTGAGTTAACCTCAAGTAAGGCGTTTCTAGCGTCACTCAGGGAGTATCCTAAAGACATGAGGGCATCTAATTCATCGCCACCTGTTAAAGCCGAAGAAGGATTGAGCGTAGTTGTGCCGCCTATTTTTACTATCTTAGTTTTTAACTCCAGAACCAAGCGTTCGGCTGTTTTTTTGCCCACCCCCGAGACTTTAGTTAGTAATCCCGCATCATCACGCATAATCGCTTCTTTAATATCACTAGCAGTAGCAATATTCAAAATACCTAGCGCAGATTTTGGTCCAATTCCTGATACAGTTAGAAGTAATTCGAATAATTCTAAATCATCGGGAGACTTAAAGCCATACAAATCACTCGCCTCTTCGCGAACTTGATGAAAAGTATATATTTCTGCCTCAGATCCTAAAATCAACTCATTTAACAAAGCCTCTCCCATATAAACCTGATACCCAATATCACCTGTTTCAACTACAGCATATGAAGTCCGCTTGATAATTATGCGACCACGTATAAATGCAATCATACCGTTCTCCCCGTAGGGTTAAATAGTTTTAGTCCGATCAATTCTTATTAATCCAGAAATAGGAACAATCTCCAGACCTTGTTTAACTAGTTCGTCGACAAAAAGATTCATCCCTAACGAATCGGAGGCCATGTGTCCAGCAATAATAACGTTGATATGATATTTTTCCGCCTCCTTGCGGTGTTCTTCGCTCATATGCATCCCAATAATAGTACCTATACCGTATTGCGCCATTTTCTCATATATATCTTTAGAGCCATTGGTGCCGCCGGTAAACTCCGTGACCACAATTTTGCCAGTGTAGTTGTCTGGAGAGCCGGCAAAAATCATCGGGCCAACTTTCTGTTTTGCCGCCTCCTGATATTCGGGCACTGTTTTTAGAAGCTCCATAACATCTTCAACCTTATCTATATCTTTTTCATGCTGCTTTAACAGCTTAATCACAAAATCAGCTGACATATTATCAGCCGGCGTGTGAACACACATATAATCCAAGCCGAGAATTTTAGCAAAATCAACCGGACGATCATGGTTAATAGGTGATAGACCGCGCTGGACTTCACTAATTCGTGGCTTAATCACTGACTCAGCAATATTGATTGGCACGCCATAATCAGCTAAAACCTCAGCTTGCAGACTCATCACATCAGATAAATCAGCTAAAGCCGGACCTTCGGGATGATGCGCTAGAACTAAATCAATATCTCCCAACTGTTTAGCTAAAAGCAGCTCAGGGCCTTCCATATCAATACCCACCAAAATCTTTTTTATTTCTGGCTTGTTGTGATCAGCTAAAATACGGGTATCCGAGTAAGGACTCTTTAAGCGATCTTGGTCAAACTCCGCTTGGGCCTGAGCTGAAAGTTCAGAGAACTTTTTCTGGCGCCGCGCCATGTTTTTCTCAACTTTTTCGCGACCTCGCAAATCATGATCAATGCCAAGCTTAATAGCTAAGTCGTATATTTGAACTGTCGTCATTATTTTTTTATTTAACTTTTATTAACTTATTCTTTATCTTTTTTAAAAGAGGTAAAAGCTTTTAATACTTCTACTGGGGTAGCAAAGACAATAGTATTAGATTGGTCGCTAGAAATATCATTAATTGCTTGAAGAGTTCTAAGATGTAGTGCTCCGTCAGAAGCAGATAATATACTAGCCGCCTTAGCGATATTTTCCGCTGCCGCTACTTCTCCTTGTGAATTAATAATCACCGCTCGCTTTTCACGCTCTGCCTCAGCCTGTTTAGCAATAGTTCTTTCCATAGACTCTGGCAAGGAAACATCTTTTAACTCTACATTATTTACCTTAAGGCCCCACTCATCCGTCTCTTTATCAACTATCTCGCGGATTCTCTCAGCAATTCTATCCCTTTGGCCAAGCAGTTCATCTAAAGTTACCTCTCCCACAATATTTCTCATGGTAGTTTGAGCATACTGAGATACGGCGTAATAAAAATTTTCTACCTCAATAATAGCTTTTTCAGCAGCCGCAACTTTATAATATATAACCGCGTTAACTATTACTGGCACGTTATCTCTAGTAATCGCTTTTTGGTCAGGCACGTCCACAGCTTTAACACGCATATCTACTTTACTGTAACTCTGAAAAACTGGTAACACAATACGCCAGCCGGGTTCCATAATACCGGTATATTTACCGATGGTAAATTTTACTCCTCTTTCATACTGATTAATCTGCTTAAGACTAGTTAAAACTATAAGCACGGCAGCAATCATTAAAAATGTTATAAAGTCCATATATATTTAATTAGTTAATAAGCAAGCGTCTTAAAAACTTATATTTTTTCAATCCCGACCCAAACCTTAGCGTCACCAATTTTTACCTCTTTTTTTAACTCTGATTTTACCTCTGATTGCACCTCTACTGACAAACTTAAAGTATCGCGCTTAATTTGCTCGTTCAGATCTATTATTGCCTGACTTAATTCTGAAGAATTATCAGAAAAATAAACATTTGTTCTGTCTTGTAAAGTTAAACCAGCATCCTTTCTTAACATATTAATAGTTCGAACAATCTCGCGCTTATAACCTTCTTTTTTTAGTTCAGGGGTAATTTCGGTATCTAAGGTAACAGTTACATTATCTCCAGCAGCAACAAATTCAACCGTCCGAACGTTAAGCTCATCAGAAATTAAACGAGAATAACTTTCCGGCAAAGCAGTAGTCCCGCTCACCATGGCCTTAGCTAACATCTGCCTTATTTTAATACCAGCTGCATCACGCTGCGCCAGGCCTAACTCAACAATACGTCTGACTGTGGCCATTTTTTCCAAAACATCATTATTACCGGAACCACTAAATTCAGCGCCAAAAACTTTACTTAGGTTTTTGATTAAGGCAGACTGATGTTTAGCTTCAGGCCATGACTCTAAATGAACAGATTTTTTATCATCGCTAAAATCATATCCGGTCACTTTT
>CAYUEO010000060.1:0-5678 GCA_964443755.1 uncultured Gammaproteobacteria bacterium
CTGGTGCTACTTGTAAACCCTTCTGCAAAGTTCTTTTTATCACTGAACGCAACGGTTTTTGGCCCAATAAGGCTTCATATATTCCTGATTCTAACAAGCGATGATCAAGCCCTAAACCTGAGGTAGCGTTGGCCTGGGGGTCTAGATCGACAAGCAACGCCTGTTTTCCTAAATGGGATAAGTAGGCGCTAAGATTTACCGCAGTCGTAGTCTTCCCTACGCCGCCTTTTTGGTTAACAACAGCTATTATTTTTCCCATAAATTAAATACTGTATTTTATTATATCTTAAAGTAAATCCTTTGACAATTGAAAATAATTCTTTTATAATATCTCCATAAATAGCAAGCTTTTGAGGTCCGCCCAGCGGCTCAAGTTTGCCGCGATGGCGGAACTGGTAGACGCACATGACTCAAAATCATGCGAAGGAAACTTTGTGAGGGTTCGACTCCCTCTCGCGGCACACATACATTCAAATATTTAATAAACATCGGCGCTTATACAGCCTTAATCAGAATTTCATGAAAATTGCCATAAATCTGACCAGTGACAGTGTGGGGGGTATAACCTCATCAAATCTAAATCTTATGAACTACCTCTACAAAGAGGATCATGAGTTTATAGGTCTAGAGTTGAGCAGTTTTATGTACACGAAAGCGCCGACTTTGTTTAGAGGCTTTTCACCAGAAATTTTTGATCATCACATACTAAATATCCACCATTTAAATCTCCGGGATATTTTAGAAGAAAGCAAAACTCTAGCAGAGGTAAAAAAAGCTTTTAAAAAGCCTATTCAAAAAATTCGCGAAATACTTAACCAAACACGTCCCGACGTCGTGCTGCTTAATGGCACATATTACATGCCTTGGTTAATTTCTATTGCCGCTGAGCAAGAGAAAATTCCCATAGTCTTGTGGTATGCCGGAGTCTTGGTTAAAGAAACCTCTCACTTGCCAACTAATCTTCGTAAACACTACGTCGCTATAGAAAAATCGCTAGTCAAAAGAGCTGATAAAATTATTTTTCCTTCCCTGCTTTGTAAAAAAACAGTAGCTAAGGAAGTTTTGGAAACTAATATAGATAATGGTTATATAATACCGAATCCTGTGGCTAACACTTTTATCGAACCGGTAGCGATAGATTATTCAGTCGAGAAAAGAATTGCCGCTGTCGGTCGCTATTCGAAAATAAAAAATTTCGATAAATTTTTTGATGTGCACCGCGAATTAACTCGTCGCCATTGGGGCCACTCCTCATCTTTTGTCACCAACACTACAAAAATTAAAAAAATTCCTCGAAACATTGACGTTTTACCGCCTATGACAGCTGAGGGTTTAAAAAAGTTTTATCTTTCTCAAGGTTTAATTATTTGTCCATCAACTTTTGAAACTTTTGGTAACGTGCCGATGGAAGCCGTCTGTATGGGTATTCCGGTTTTAGTTAGCGAAAATATGGGCTGCGCCGAGATACTAAGAAAAGTCGGCTTAGAAAACATGATAATGTCGTTTAATAATACTAAGTTAGTGGCTGATCGTGTGCAAGAATTATGTGGTCAATCAATTTTACCTAAACAGCTTAACGCTCTTAAAAGAATCCTGGATAATAGCTTTGTCAGTGAACAAATTAGAGCGGTTATTTATCAAGCGGCACGAGATTGACAATTTTTAGATAAAGTGGGAAAATAATTTATTCTTTCACAACTTACGGAGCTAGCCATGAAAGTCATAAAAAGACTGTTTGATGTTATTTTTTCTCTAATTTTCATAGTCCTCTGCTTACCCTTACTAATTGTGATAGCTATAGCTATTAAACTAGATTCACCAGGTCCAATACTTTATTATCGCAAATTCGACGGATCTCCTGTTTATCGTGTCGGCGCCCAGGGTAAAATATTTCGTTACTTCAAATTTCGCAGCATGGAGCACGGAAACCGCGGTAAAGAAGAGGAAATAACCCGCGTTGGCAAAATTATCAGACCTTGGCACTTAGACGAATTACCTGAACTCTTTCTAGTTTTACTGGGCAAGATGAGTTTAGTCGGGCCTCGTCATTGCACTATGGAACAATATTTTAACTATCCCAGCGAGCTATTTGAAGGCTGGACGGTTAAGCCAGGCATGACCGGACCTAGCCAATTAAAAGGCAAATTTTTTCCAATCAAGGAAAGAGTGGCCTCTGACTTGGCTTATATTAAAAACTGGAGTTTAGCATCAGATTTTAAACTAATACTTGTTACTCCATTTGTGATTTTTCAAAAAAGAAAAGACCCCCATTTTAAATAAATGGGGGTTTGTTTTTTATAGATTACGAAACAGTTCAAGATATTTTGCCGCGGCTTTATCCCAGGAAAATATTTTTGCCCTAGCTTGGCCTTGGGTAATTAATTCTGTGCGCAATTTTTCATCGTCAAGTATTTCCATAATACCAAAAGATATTTCCTCCGCCTTATAGGGATTTACTAAAACAGCGGCGCCACCAACTACTTCCGGCAAACTAGAAATATTAGAACAGACTACCGGTAAACCAAAAGCCATCGCCTCTAAAGGCGGAAAACCGAAGCCTTCATAAAACGAGGGGTAAGCAAACACCTCGGCGGAAGTATACAGGGCTTCTTTTTCTTGACGGTCAATATAACCGACAAACTTAATATTATTTTTATAGGGCGAAGCTGACCAAGCAGCGTATATTTTTTTATTTTTCCAACCAGACGCTCCCGCTAACACTAACTCTAATGATTGAGCGTAATATTTTTTAGAAGACTTAATAATATTAAAAGCCTCAATCAAGCCAATAATGTTTTTACGCGGTTCTATATTACCAACATAGAGTATAAAATGCTCAGAGATGCCAAATTTCTTTTTAACCGTCTGACAAATCTCAGTAGCGACTGGCTCACCACTGACGTTACTACCAGAATAAATAACTGTTATTTTTTCCGCTGCTACTCCAATCAGTTCTATAATATCTAGTTTAGTATTTTCTGAAACCGCTACTATTAAATCAGCTTCTTTAATAGTTTTCTTCACCTCTAAAGCTCGGTGCCAAAAATTTTTCCGCCCGCTAAAATACTCCGGATAACGTAAGAAAGATAAATCATGAACCGTTAAGACTTTTTTAGGGCTGCCTGGACCGGAACTTAGACAGGTAAAATTAAAATGAGGCGACCAAAAAACATCGACTCCGCCTAGTAGCTTATCTATTTTTGGATAACGCAAGGTTTTCTGCAGTAGATAATTAAAAACTTTATTAGGCCAACCAGTAGCTCGTACCAGAGAATTATCTTTACTCCAAGGGGCTAAACGATCGCTAATATCATGCCAAGAATTATAAAAAAGACGATACTTATCGTCTTTATCTAAGCGAAGCAAGGCGGCTAAAAGATTAGCCGTATACTCGGAAACACCGCTATATTGCTTGTCCATCAGCACCCTGATATCAACCCCGATCTTCATTATTAAAATGTTTAGTAATATAATCTTGAATCTGCTTCTTGAAACTGGCTGTAGAAAACTGCAGAGCATGATCACGAATTACGGCTGGATCAAAATCACTAGCTTTAAAATTCTTAATAGCAGTCGCTAAAGAAGCAGGCGTAGTTTCAAAAAAGAAAGACCCGGTTTTATTAAGAACAACCGTTTCAGTCGCGCCACCACGACCAAAGGCAATTACCGGGCAACCGCTAGCCATCGCTTCAACTACAGTAATACCAAAATCTTCTTCTTGAGGATTAATAAAAGCCGTTGCTCCGCTATAAAGTTTGGCTTTTTCTTCTTCGCTCACCCGACCAAGAAATTCTACATTATTTAAACCAGTGGCTAAACCTTTTAAACGAGGCAAGTCGACGCCGTCGCCAAATATTTTAATTTTATAATCCGGGCCCAACTCTTTAAAAGCTTCAATAACTAAATCGATCCGTTTATAAGGCGCCAAGCGACAACCGGCTAGATAATATTTCTCGCTAGCTAAGCTAGAGGGCTGCTGAATAAAAAACTGCTCAGTTTCCACCGGCGGATAAATTACTGTTGAATCACGACGGTAATATTTAGTAATTCTTTTTTTAACAGTCCGAGAATTAGCAATATACAAATCAACTCGATCGCTAGCCGCTCTATCCCAAAGTCTAATCCGAGTTAAAACTAAAGAAATAATTTTCTTAAACCATTTATTGTAGCGCAGCTCGTTAATATACTGGTGAGTATCGCTCCACAGGTAACGGGTTGGAGTATGACAATAACAAATATGGAGCGTGTCGGGAGAAGTAATTACCCCCTTAGCAAAAGAGCTAGTATCAGAAATAACTAAGTCATAGCCGCGCAAATCAAAAAACTCCACTGCTAGTGGCATAAACACTAAGTACCACTGATAATGACGCACGCCACCCGGTAGTTTCTGGATAATCGATGTTTCTATTTGTCGGCCTTTAAAATATTTATTGACGTTATCCGGTTCATAAAGCAACGTATAAATCGGTGCCTCAGGAAACATCTCGGCCAGAACTTTCAACACTTTTTCAGCGCCGCCGTCTTGAGCTAAATGATCGTGGATCAAGGCTACTTTCATAGTTATTCTGCTTTGCGATTTTTAAGTACGGCCCACGGAGTTTTAAGAAGAATGGAAATATCAAGTAACATCGACCAGTTTTCAATATAATAAATATCAAGCTTGGCCTCTTCTTCAAACAGCAAATCGCTCCGCCCTGAAACCTGGGCTAAACCAGTTATGCCCGGCTTGATAGTTAAAGTTTTACGGTGATGATTCTCATATTTAGCGACCTCTTCCGGTAAATGTGGACGCGGCCCTACTAAACTCATCTTACCACTAAATACTAAAAATAATTCCGGTAGCTCGTCAATAGACCAACGTCTCAACCAGTGACCGACCCTGGTAACTCGAGGATCGTCTTGAATTTTAACCATCGGACCATCAGCGCGAATATTGCGATCGGCTAATTCCTTATAGCGCATGCTATCGGAATTAGGAATCATAGATCGGAATTTAAAATAACGAAACGGCACGCCGCCCTGACCAATACGAGTCACAAAAGATCCGTCATCACGGCGAGAAAAGAAAATCGGACCTCGAGAATCAATTATAATTACCAGTATTGTTAAAAGTAAAAGTGGCCCCAGTATAATAATTAAGATAGACGAAACAGTAATATCAAAAAATCTTTTAATAATCCTGCCCCAGCCATCTAAAGTAGTTCGCTTAACCTCAACAATCGGGATGCCAATAACTTCAGCGACTTCAGTGCGCAAAACTTTAACCTCAAGCAAGTCAGCCACATATTTAAAGGTTAAATGGTTGTCATTGGCAAAATCATACAAGCGTAGAGTTTCAGCTTTAGAAATATTAGGATCACTCTGAATTATTTCATCCACTTCCCTGTCTTTAATAAATTCGGCTACTTCTTGGGCTGTTTCTAAAGAAAAATTTCTTACTCTTTTAATAACTTCGAAACCGGACTTACGATTAGCGGAAAACTCGGCAATTAAATTCTCAGTAGTCTGAGAATCACCTACTAAAATAACTTTATGAACTCCCAAACCAAAACGAAACAGATAACGTTGCAGCCATCTCATAAAAGCATGGGCTAGACTCAAGTACAACATAGCAAATAGCCAACCAGCTAAAACGATAAACCGCGAATCAAACAGATCGCGCCTAAAGAAAATAATAA
>CAYUEO010000061.1:0-5494 GCA_964443755.1 uncultured Gammaproteobacteria bacterium
TTTTAATGGTTCAAGAAAAGACAAATCTAAAAACCGCGTATATGTTTAAAAAATTGCTTGAAAAGTTAAGAAAAAATGAAAATATTTTTTCTATCGTTTCAACCGCAACACATAATGGTAAATAAAAAAATATGAAATTTATTAAATTCTATCAAGAAGTTTTAAGTTGTAAAAATGAAGATGAGGTTTTTTCTTATTTTCTTAATAATTTGAAACCAAGCAACATGCTCTGGTCTTATTTTGTTAATTGGGAAAAAGTTTTTGAAAATACTAGTAAAATAGAATTAGCTTTAAACAATTTAAACTATTTAATTGGTAAAGATGATTTTGATAAAGCATTTAAATTTTTAGTTAAAGAAAATCCTGAAATTATAAAAGTAATTCCGGCCTTAGTTGTTCGTGATGGTAAAAATAATACCAAGTTTAAAATTTTAGTTGATTATAAAAAGAAAAAATTAGTTTACGAGGATTATGATTTTTCTAAACAGGGTGTCACCGATAAAGATATTGAAAATTATTTGTTATTTGTAAAAGAAACAGGACTAAAAGATTTAATTGTTTCTCAAAAAATTAAGAATCTTGTAGATTACATGATTGGAGTAGAGGCTGGCCTTGATAGTAATGGAAGGAAAAATAGGGGTGGTCATTCCATGGAAGATGTTGTTGGCTTTTTTATTTCAGATATCTGTAAAACAAAAGGTTATAAGTATTTAAAAGAGGCCACATCTGAAAAAATAAAAGTCGAGTGGGACTTAGACGTGCCAGTAGATAAATCTTCTCGTCGTTATGATTACGTGATTAACACTGGAAAAGATTTAGTTATTTTTGAAACTAATTTTTATGGTGGTGGTGGCTCAAAGCTAAAATCGACAGCTGGAGAATATAGAGATTTATTTAATGTTTTAAGTGGACAGTATAAGTTTATTTGGATTACCGATGGTAATGGATGGAAAACCACATCAAGACCACTTAGAGAAACATTTAATCATAATGATTATATTATTAATTTAGATATGATTGAAAAAGGAATTTTAGAGTATTTATTTAATTTCTAGTTGATTAAATTAAGATCTTCATCTAAAGATTTGAATGTACCTATAATTATTTTGACTTTATTTTGCAATTATGTGATTATAAAGAAAAGATTAATTTATGGCAAAGAAAAATGTAAAATTTTATGTTCATCAGCTTATAATTGAGAAAGTGGCTATTTTTGACTGTGATACATTTAGCTTGATTAAATACTCTGAAACTGAGACCTTAGATATAAAAAAAACAAATAATGATGAAATTGAAATACTGTCTGTTAAAAAAGTTAAAAAGAATGTTTTTGATGGTAGGTTTATCGGTTTATCCTTTGATATGGGTGATAAATATCCATATCCAACTAAAGTTGTTAATGAAGATCTATGCGAAGAAGATAATCCTAGAGCCCCTGGGTTAATTGAGTTAGATCAGCAACTTTTTGTTTTAATTGATGTTAATACTCAGCGTATTTGGATATCTAATCAGCAAAAAAAGGGAGAGATTAGACTTTGGTTGAAAAACAAATTGGACACTAATATTATAATTAAATCAATAATAAATGATATTGATTTTATTGAAAAGATAAAATCTGTTAAAGAAATATCTTTTTCTGTTGTTCCTAACTTATTTAATTCCTCTCAACAAGATACTTTATCTAGCCATTTAATTGAAGATATGCTTGGCTTCGGTGCTAAAAAGGCGAAGCTCTCATTAGAATATGATAATTCAAAAATTTCTGGTACTATTAAAAGTAAGATTAATAGCATGATTGGGCGCAAAGATGAATTTAATGACATAACTGTCATCGGTAGAAGTGATGAAAATTTAGAAAGCACGTTTAATTTAGAAGAGATAACAAGCAGAATACAAGTTGATGTGCCCATTAATGAATCTTCTAAGTTGTTAGATCCCAGTAATATATTTTTAACATTAATTGGTAAAATAAAATAATATACTACTATGAAAAAAAATATAATTTTATCAACTATAATTTTTATTGTTGCGATTATTTTTCAAAGATATTTTTTATTAAAAATTAATTTCAATTTTTCCATAATTGGTGATATAATAACTTTTCTTTCAGTTATTTTTGGATTCTATGTTACTAGTTTAGCGATTTTTGCAACATCGCAATTTGTTTCTGGTTTATATAAAGTTACTGATAAAAAAAATGATTCTTATACTTTACTGCACACACTTATAAATAATTATAAGTTTGGTTTAATAGTTGTATTAATTTCTTTAGTTTATTTTATACTTGCTGGTCTGTTTATTAAACCAGATATTAACGACCAAGTTTCCTTGGGATATTTTGCAACCATTCCATTTATTGCCTTGTTAGTGTTGAATTTTACATTTTGTTTTAGGATGCTTAATAATTTAATAAATATTATAATACAAGAGGGAAAAATAAAATCTAGATAGTTATTTTATTTACATATAACCTTTTTATCCATCATCACCAACTTACTCTCCAAGCACCCTAAAACCTCACGCTTTTCAATAATCGACCCCTCTCTAAGAACATATTTAGCATAGTTTTTCATGTCTATGCTTTTTTGTTTATTAAAATCAGCATCTTTGAGCCCCAGTAAGCCTTTGCTAAATTTATAGTATCTTTCAATTTCTTCATTGAATTGGTGTTTTAGTCCTAGGTCATTAATATCTAGCTTATCAATAACCTGAGTCAGTTGCTCAATCATTTCTTCTTCTCTAATATAACCGCCCTTGCAGTTTACATTCCTTGACCGAGCACAGCCATAATAAACATATCTTTTAACTGATCCATCGATTAGTTTTTTGAATTTTTCCTCAGCGGATATTCCCGATCCACAATGGCCGCATTTTATCAGTTTAGTAAAAGCAAATTCTTTGCAGTCTTGGCGAGAGATATTATTTCTTCCCAATTGCTCGTTTGCTTTTATGTATAGCTCTTTAGAAATTATCGGCTCATATCCTCCTTTATACCATTTATCGCTGCCAACAGGATATTCAAACTCGCCATAGTAGAAAGGCTCTTTTATCATTCTTTGTACCATGCTAAGAGTCATCTTTTTAGAGTTTCTGGTGGTAAAATCAGTTTCATTATTTAGCCAGACATGTATTTTCCGACAACTCAATTGTTCATGGGCCATTTTTTCAAATACTTTCTTTACTATCGGCGCCCTTTTAGGGTCAAGAAAAACTTTCTTTTCTCCTTTGTCAGCATACTTATCATGAAGATAGCCAATCGGCGGCCTGCCCGGTCTCCAACCGTGTTCACATTTAGCTCTTAGACCTCGTTTTACATTTTCTCCCTTATGGTCGTTTTCTAATTTAGCCTGAGAACCCAAAATCATCAGTAAGAATTTTTCGTTTGGGCTATTGGTAAACTTTTGTCCATGAGTTCTAATTTCTATTATTTTCCCTTGATCCATTAGGTCAACTATCGCCCCTAAATCTCCAGCATTACGACTTAGTCTATCAGGAGCCCAGCATAAGATGCCGTTAAAGACATCTTTTTTAATATCATTTATAAGCTTGTTAAAAACTGGTCTTTGTCCTGAGTCTTTAGCCGAGTGACTTTCTTTTCTGATTTCCGTTATTTGAATATTATCCCGAACCGCCATCTCTAACATTTCCTTAATTTGAGAGTCAATTGAAAGAGCTTGTTTTTCATCTTCCTCAGTCGACTTTCTAGCGTATAAGCAATATTTCATTTCAGGCTCTAAGACCCCTGAATTAACCCTATTTTGCCCCATTAGAGCTGTTTTGGGCTCAAGGGCGGTACTTGTTTGATTCATATGGTTGTTTGTTATTACAACCAATTAATGACGCAGACCGACAAGGAAGTCTAGACCAAGAAGTAGACAAGTTGTTGGTAACTTTACTTTACCTTTTTGCCTATTTAAGTTATATTTTAAGTGCGAAACCACAATTGAATATTCCGAAAGAAGCATCAAAAATGCTGTCATTTGTATACAGGAACGGGCACTCCGACCCTATACAAGTGGCAGTCTTTCGGGACACCAATTGTGGTTTCGCAACCAAGGTCGGGTGTCCGTTTTTGTTTTTATCCCGATCATTAAAAATTTACTTAAAAATATGAGCACTCAACAAAATTCTAAAAATTTGAATAAAAAAATACCACCAGTTTTTATCTTATTAACATCACTTTTTTTATTTATTTTAAGTCGTTTAATATTTTCCGATATTTCCTATAGGTCGTCATTAGCCTGGGCTCTTTTAGATGTTAGTGCTTTATTATTTTTTCTCTTAGGCATTGCTAGTTCGATTTCAAATCATTTTTCAAGAAAGAAAGAGGCTAAGAATAATCTAAGCACTGAAAACAAAGACAGTAAAACCAGCTCAGCGCCAAAAATAAAAAAGCGGTATTATCTTTTAATATTTTTAGTAGTTATTTTAATTCCTGTCATTTACGTTATTTTAAATAACAATAAAAAAGAGGAAGTAATTATTCCAAAAGGGGAAAATAATATAATTAGTGTTACCGAAACCAAGGAAGTGCAAGCCTATGTTTTCTATGATGGGAAATATGGTTATTCAGTTTCTATCCCAAGTGGTAATAGCTCAACTTGTATTTGGACATATGAAGCTGGTAGCGGAGGAATTCCATATAAAGAAATTACTGAGGCAAGAACAGCAACTGAAAAACACACCTTATCATTATTTGGAGGAGAAGAAGATTTGAAAGTTATTTGTGTTGATGATTTTGGCAATAACTATAAGGTAATAATTCCCGAACAATATGAAACCAATTAGCTCAACAAAAGTGCTTTACATTAAACTAGGAGTCGCTGGTGCTTACGAGGAAGAATGTATAAAGGAAAATAAAATTATGATTGATTATAAGGAAATTGATCATAATTTTTGTTTAAATGGGGACTGGAAACAAGTGGAGAAACAGATTAAAGAGTTGGGATGGGGTAGTGCCAATAATCATTTACGTCAGTTAAAAGATTTTTATGAGTCAGGGGAAGATACTTTATGGATTACTTTTTATGCTAATAAGCTTTGGTGGTGCTTTGCTGAAAATAAAGTTTACTATTTAGATGGCAAAAAGTATAAAAAGGTCATTGAGAAATGGCGAGATGTTAATATTGAAAACGAAAAGCTTTTGTCGGGGGAATTAAGCGGTAAATTACTTAAAACTCAGGGGTATCGTGGAACTATCTGTAACGTCGAAGCTGAAAAATATGTTATTAATAAAATAAACAATCAGAAAAATAAAGACGTTGAAACAGTAGAAGCTAACTTAGTAGAATTAAAAAGTAGTCTAGCTAATTTAATCAAAAATCTTTGGTGGGACGATTTTGAGGTCTTGATTGATCTTATTTTCCATAATTTAGGCTGGAAAAGAGTCGGGGCTTTAGGTAAGACTCAAAAAAGTATAGATTTAGAGCTAAGCAATCCTTTAACTAATGAAACTATTATTGTTCAGATAAAATCTAAATCAAGCCAAGTTGAG
>CAYUEO010000062.1:0-5379 GCA_964443755.1 uncultured Gammaproteobacteria bacterium
TAGAAAGATGCAAATATTTTTATTTATGAGAGTGCTTGGGTTTTATAAACTTAATCTTTGTTAATGAAGTTAGTTTTAATAATAATAAGTCTTTTATCGGTTTTGTTTGGATTAGGTCAAGAAAGTTATAATAAAATGACTGAAAATGGACAAAAAACAGGTCAGTGGATTGAGTTATATCCGAATGGTAAGGTCTATTTAATTGAATATTATGTTCCAGTTAGTAGAAAGCTTAAAGCGACAGAGTTATTTTTCCATAAAATACCTCAAAATAAAGATTCGACAATTTATTATGAAGTATTAAAATGGACTGAAAAATATGAATACAATGATGATTGGAGCTTAAAAAGAATTAAAAGAATAGATAACATTCATGAAAAGGTAATTTATTTTTATGGAGTTAATAAAGAGATTACATTGAGTAATTACGAATTTAATTTTACAGGAAAAGTAGGGGACAAGCATACTATAGAAATTGAGCTAATTAATAATACAGACACTGTAATTTTCTTAAAACCTAAAGTTAGTTCTACTAATTTTATAATACATAATCCAGATTTTTATATTCCTGCAAGAGAAAATAAAACTTTTTCTTTTGAATTATTGACAGAACCCGACAAAAATAGTTATACTATAACTATGCAAAATGATAGTATAACCATTGATTTTTACATAGCAGCTTTTGGTTATCATTTAAGCAGTAAAGAAATTGAAAAAGGTGAAAAAGTAATAATTAAAAATAATTTTGTTTATTATAGAACTGGAAATGAAGCATTATTAAAAATTTATGATTTTGAAAAAAAGAATGAATTGAAGACAATCTCGCTTGCAAAAGAGAAGACAATTGTTGACTTGAGTAATATTGAAAATGGCAACTATTTTTTTTGTATAATAAATTACTCATCTCAAACGAGAAACTATTGTGAAGTTAAAATTGAAAAAAACAATAAATAAGAAATACCTATTTTTTGTAATCATAATGCAACAAAAATGGTTGGAAAAATAATTGTTAAAAGAAAGTAATTTTTATTTGTTTTTTATGACACTAACTACAGACATGGGGAATATTACAATAAAAACAGATTGGATGTCACAATTTGTGATATCCATTTTTTCAATAAAAATCAAGATAAATGAGTGAATCTATAGCCATAACAGAAGAAACAGTAATCAATAAAATCTATTATATCAGAGGAAAAAAAGTAATGATGGATAGAGATTTAGCAGAAATGTACGGAGTAGAAACAAGGGTACTAAATCAAGCGGTTAAGCGTAATGTAAAGCGTTTCCCTCCTGATTTCATGTTTCAGTTAACCGATAATGAGTTAGAAGATTGGAAGTCGCAAAATGCGACATCCAATAAAGAAAATATGGGGTTACGAAAGCTTCCAAATGTTTTTACAGAACAAGGCGTAGCAATGTTATCAAGTGTTTTGAATAGTGATACTGCCATAGAAGTAAACATACAAATTATCCGCATTTTTATCCGAATAAGAGAAGCCCTTTTAACAAACAAAGATGTGTTACTGAAAATGGAGCAGTTAGAAAAGCAAGTGTTGAAACAAGGACAAAAAGCCAATAAACACGAAGAAGAAATACAACTTATTTTTAATGCCTTGAAACAGCTTTTAAATCCACCACAAAAACCAAGAGAACCAATAGGATTTAAAACAACAAAAGAAAATAGTAAAAAATAAATACTACACCCTTACTGTGATTAAATTTTCGATACTTTCAGAATAACATTTTTAATTTTAATAAGTCTAATTAACCCAAATGAATAATTATGTATCTAAAAAGAAGTTTTATTTTTATAATATTTACATTGTTTAATGAACAAGGCAAGAAGAATTATGTATTAAAAGTAAATCCAAGTGAATAATTTTAAAAACAAATTATTGTTACAATTGATTGTATTATTGATATTGTCATATTTAATAATGATATCTATTATAATTGTATCTGATAAATTGAGTTCTATTAGTCAAGGAAAATATATCCTTTTAAGAGTTCTTTCTTTTACCTTTTTCTTCTTTAAAGTAGGGGTTTTATCTATTATAGTATGTTATATCTTTGATAAGATAAAAAAGATTAAGTATATTTTATACTTATTTCCGTTAATTTATTTAAGCCTTTCTTTATTTTTTGAGCAAGAAAATATTAGTATTTATGTTATTTTACCTGTGATTGTTTTTTTAGTAATACTTTTTATCAGACAATACCAACTAAAAATGTGAAGATGCATTACATAAAATTATTTATTTCTATACTTTTTATCGGCTATGGAAGCTCTATGTTTGCACAGGATAAAATAGTTACAATTAACCATTCTACTAGTTTTCAAGCTGAAGATAATGATTCAATTATCTATGGTGAAATTACAAATCATAATACTATTGATAGTGGTTACTCTGAAAAATTAATTTATGATTCTATCAACAATTATCTTAAAATGAAAGAAGAATATTTTAATGATAAGTTAACTCGGATAACTAAGTACAATAAAAACAAACTACCTATTGAAGTGCGTGAGTATTTAATAGATAGCTCAGTTTGTATTACTTACTTTAGAGATAATGGCTTACCAAGTAGTAAATCTTATAGAACAAATAATGATATTGAAATACGAGATCAAATTACTTGGTATACAAACGGAAAAATAGCTAGTTATGGTGAGTATTGCATACTTACAGATAATAATAGAGATTCTTTGGAGATGAAGTATCAGATAATATCAAATTTTGGTGTTGCTAAAGTAGTTATGTGGCTTAATGATAAGTGTGGAATTTGGAGGTATTGGAATGAAGATGGTATTTTAATAAAAGAAGAGTTTTGGGAAAATGGAGATTTAGTGAGTAAAACATATGATGCACAAGGAAATTTAATAGGAGAAGGAAAGTTTGAAAATGCATTTAACCCTGCACGTAGTTTGTTGAAGCGATAGCAAACGGTAGTGTAACCATTTATCTGTTTTTAAAAACAAAAATGTAAATAACTAACAAAAATGGTAAATTGGAGTTGGAAGATAGCGTTTGAATGAATGTGTATAACAATGCGTTGCATACTAATAAAAGGTTGGAAAGCCTCTTTTATGAATCAAAATGATAATCTGTTGACTTAATTTACAAAAATTTAAGACCATAATGATTTACTACAAAATAAAAAATTCTATTGGAAATGAAATAGGCAAGGATTATCCACAGATTCAAGAAATGAGTTCTGATTAAAGCTATGAAGAAAATTAACCCCTTGTTGTCATTCAGGAGGAAACTTGTTTGTACAGGGAGTTAATTTATTATTTTTGTGTTGATGTTTAATAGATGCAGTTATTATCAAGTGAATAAGTAGAAATATCTCTCTGTCTGTTTGAAGTGTCTTTGTGTAATGGCAACTAAGGACAGTAAGGGAGTTGAATTTTAGTTCACAGAGATTAATTATGTTCCTGAAATGATTTTTCCGTCAGTAAGAGGTATTTCAATTTTAAAATTATTAATTGGTGATTCAAACTTTGGGAAGGGGTTTGTTGTCGAATTATATTGCAAAATATCATTGCCTTCTCCTTGCCCAATCAAGTCAAAATAGCTGTAAAGATTAGTGTTTGAAATCAATGTGTCATTTCCAATTATTAGTCTACCCGAGCAAGTGATTTTTGTTTCTGATTTTTTGAGTTCGTGAATTCTTGTTTTAGATTTACAGCCCTCATACCCGTCAGCACTATATGAGTGAACAATCCAAAAATTTAATTCGTTAATTAAATAGTCGGTTTCATACCATCCATTTATATTTCTATTATTATTTGAGTTTTTTGTCAAACCGCGAATGTCAACTCCAGAGTACCATTCTTTACACTTTTTAGTGCAACTAAAAGCTGTTACTAAAATTAGTACGATAAATAATCGATTAGTCTTTGCCATGTTATACTGTTTGTTTTAATATTATTATTAAGATTTACGCAATTAAGTATTTTTTCTTTTTATTCTACTGTCATCAATAAAATGAATCCGCAAATTATCATTACTGGTGCAGTATAAGCCATTATTTTTCGATATGTTTTAATTCGTTTTGTTGTCCGTTCGAGTTGATAATACTTTAAATACTTGTCAGATTTAGGAAGTCCAATTGTCCAACAATCTACAATGTGAATATTAGTCAAATACCAACTTGTCGGTGCTTGTGTTTTTGTTAGTTCCCCGCCTGAGTCAATGGAATCCATCATTGTTCGTAAGTTGAAACAAGCAGGAGTATAAAATATAACTGTTACTACCCAAAAAATCAGGAAGTTTCCGAATGTTACTATTAATAGGATTGTTTCCATTTTACATTAAGCACAACTTATTTATATGTATGATTTTTACACACATATCTATCTAATTTGGAAGTATGAAATATATTTCCTCAAATATAAAAAAAATAGCTTAAAATCAACCAAATGGGTTTTTTGTTTTGTGCTTTTATTTAACGGACTGCTTCAGCTCCAACGCAACAAACCATCCCTAGGCTTCGCAGTGACGGTAAAGAAAGTACTTAGGAGTACTTTAGGAGTACTTATAAATACTTAGAAGTGTCTGAAGTACTTATGAGTTAGCTCGGGACCTTAAACCTTGAACTTTAGTAGAGATTAGAAATTAATTATCACCACCTGTTTTTCCTTTAGTAGTCTTAACTTTCACCCTTACTTTTTTGTTGTGTTTGTCACGTTTCTTTTGTGCCTCTCTTTTTTTCTTATCCAATTCTTTCTGCTCTTTTCTAGCGGCTTTCTTAGGGTTGGTATCGTGTTTACTTAGTTTGTCGTAATCTTGTTTGAGTTGAACACTCATGGGTTTATTTTTTCTTGTACCAGTATCGTAATGTCCTTTTTTCTTGTTGGTAGTGTTTCTGCCTTTAAACATAGTTGATTGGTCTAATCCTTTTGGATTACAGCCTAAAGCAAAAATGATAACGAGCGATAAAAATAAAGATTGAATGCGTTTTGACATAGTGATTATAAATTACAGATTGACAAATTTAGAGATTAGAAATTAGAGATTGGAGATTAAAAATTAGAGATTCCTTCACTTCATTTTACTTAACTTCGTACCTCAGTTTGTAAAGTTTCGTTCGGTATGACGCTAACTACTAATACCTAACTACTAATACCTAATTACTTTTTAATAACGTATAAATATCTTTAATTAGCCTGTCCACATCTTTTTCGGAAGTTCCATCATAAAAACCTCTTAACCTTTTTTCTTTATCTACTAACACAAAATTTTCTGTGTGAATAAAATCTTCAATTCCACCATCGCCTTCTGTTACTGCTGCAAAATAAGTTTTTCGGGCAAGGTCATAAATATGTTCTTTTTTTCCAGTTACAAATTTCCATTTTTTTGCATCAACAGC
>CAYUEO010000063.1:0-5354 GCA_964443755.1 uncultured Gammaproteobacteria bacterium
TAGAGCGCTTCCATGGCATGGAAGAGGTCAAGGGTTCAAGTCCCTTATGGTCCACCATTTACTTCAAAACAAACAATAACTAGTTAATGCAAGATTTTTTATTTATTTTACAGCTAGTGATTCATTATAGTTTTCACTTTATTTTTCCGGGATTAGTTGCTCGGATTTTTTTTAGGAAAAACTGGATAATTGCTTGGGTAATTATGGTTGCCACCATGATTGTAGATCTGGATCACCTGATAGTAGATCCTATTTTTGATCCAAATAGATGTAGTATTGGATTTCATCCCCTCCATTCTTATTACGCTATAACTATCTATTTACTGATGTTTTTTGTGCCAAATATTTATGTCAAAATAATGGCTGTCGGATTATTGCTTCATATGTTTACAGATTTCCAGGATTGTCTCTGGATAAGTTTTTTTGGCTAAATTTTTTTAATTTTTTTTTACCTACTCCTCTAACTATCACAAACAAGCGCTAAATGTTCTTTAAGGAACAAGTTTTTTTAAAAATAGATGATTTGATGCTATGTAGTTATAAATTTGAAGGAAAAGGGAAGAGCGGACCGTATTTTATATGAGATTTTAAATTTTTTTAGACAGGGCGGTCGGTCCTAAAAAATTTTATTACTAGTTTAGGAGATTGTGTAAGTGAGCAAATCTTTTTAGTTGTTGTCGTTAGATAAACAAAAAATAAAGAGATAAGTCTACAATACAGTGGACTTAAGTATTTGACTAATATTAGCTAATATTTATAAATTTAATCAATTTTATTAACATTTTTTTGATAATTTTTTTAAATACTTATTTTTACGAACGACTAGTTTTATAATTGCTATAATTGGTAAAAAAATCTATAATTATATGCAGATCAGTGTGTGGGGGCAGAAAGGGAAGTTTAGTGTTTGCGCCACAGAGATTATTTAAGCTAGCTAAAAAAATAATTATGTCAAAAAATGTTATCAATTTAGTTGCTGCTGATATGGGCTATGGTCACCAAAGAGCGGCCTATCCTTTACTAGATCTGGGTGGAGGAGAAATAATCACTATTAATAAATATGAGGGCATAAAAGATTGGGAAAAGAAGTATTGGATCAATAGCTTAAAATCTTATGAAAAAATATCACGCTTAAAGAAAATTCCATTTTTAGGATCAATTGTTTTTTCAATCATGGATGCTTTTCAAAAAATTCAACCATTATATCCAAATCGTGATTTATCAGACCCTACTATACAACAAAAGTATTTTTATCGTTGGGTTCGGAAAGGTTTAGGGAAGCAGTTAATAGATGATTTAAATAAAGAATTAGACCATAAACCCTTTGTGACCACATTTTTTGTAGCTGCTTATATCGCTGAGTCACATGGTTATGATGGTGATATTTATTGTATAATTTGTGATACTGATGCTTCGCGAGCTTGGGCTCCACTAAATCCGGAAAGTAGTCGTATTAGATTTATGGTGCCGAGTGAAAAAGTAAAACAGCGTTTTGTAATGTATGGGGTTAAGGAAAATAATATTTTTGTGACCGGTTTTCCCTTACCTAAAGAGAATATAGGCTTAGACAAGAAAATTTTGGAAGCTGATTTGGCAAGACGAGTTGTGGAGTTAGATCAGAATGGAGTGTATCATAGTCATTATCAAGGGCTTTTAGACTCGGCCCTAAAGGGTCCTGTTAAAAATAACATTCCTCCTATTACTATCACCTATGCGGTTGGTGGAGCTGGGGCTCAAAAAGAGATTGGAGTTACTATTATGAACAAACTTCTCCCTCTTATTAAAAGTGAAAAAATTTGTTTAAATTTGGTAGCCGGAAGTAGATTGGAAGTAAAGGATTATTTTGAAACAGAGGCTAAACGATCTGGTTTATTAAGCAATCAACAAAATGAAATTAAAGGCGTTAGAATAATTTACTCTCCAGACAAGAATAAATATTTTCAGGCTTTTAATGAGTGTCTGCACGATACTGATATTTTATGGACTAAGCCTTCAGAATTATCTTTTTACGCCGCTTTAGGTTTACCCATTATTATGGCTCCGCCAGTTGGATCTCAAGAGGATTTTAATAGATCTTGGTTATTGTCGGTTGGCGCTGGTATAGACAGTGAGCCGGCGGAATATGTTGATGAGTGGTTGCCTCCCTTGCTGGCGTCAGGCCGGTTGGCTAGAGCAGCTATGGATGGTTATTTAAACGCTGAGCAGATGGGAACATACAATATTGAAAACTTATTAAATAGTAAATAAAACGCTATGTCATGGCTGCCTGTTGCTCTTGCGGCATATTTTATTCTGGCAATTGTAAATTTACTCGATAAATTTTTAGTTGATAATATAATTAAAAGTAGCCGCGCTTATGCCTTTGCGGCTTGTTTTCTGGGGGCTGTGGTTGTAGTAGTCGCTCCTTGGTTTCTAGTTTGGCCAGGTTGGTATTTGTTTTCACATAATATTGTAAATGGTTTCATTTTTGCAGGTGCTCTGTGGTCTTTGTATGCCGCCTTACGACAAGGAGAGGCTTCTAGAATATTAGTTCTGGTAGGAGGCATAACTCCTATTATTACCCTGATACTTTCTCTAATATTTTTTCAAGAACAGTTTAGTGCGAGAGAGTGGTTAGGCATATCTCTAATGTTCTTAGGAGTTTTTGTGATTGCTTTCTTGCCAGTTTCTAGAAGTTACTTATCAAGAGTATTGAGCAGTTTAAAATTAAAACAGGTCATGCTTCCTGGAGGAACATTAATGGCAGCAATATCTGCTCTAGCTTATGCTATTTATTTTATTAGCACAAAAGAAGCTTATGCGGGTCAAGTTTTTTTTAGTGCTTTTATTTGGACTAGAATTGGAGCGGCTTTAGCTGTGATGTTGTTTTTGTTACGAAAAGCAGATAGAGCGGCAATAAAAAAACTGTTCAACTCTTCAAACAGGGGCAAGAGTCAATTTTTACTTATATCAAATCAGACCCTTGGCGCAACAGGATTTATACTACAAAACTATGCGGTTTATTTAGGTTCTGTAGTGATTGTAAATGCTCTACAGGGGATACAGTATGCATTTTTATTGGTTATTAGTGCTTTTCTCTCCGTTTTAGCGCCCAAGCTGCTTAGAGAAGTTTTTTCTTGGCGCATTCTTATTCAAAAAGCTGTAGCTGTTTCAGCTATTATAGCGGGATTATATTTTATTGCAGTTTAATAAAGAGTCTGCAATAATATGAATATGAAAAAAATATTTTTATTAAAAGTAATTGTTGTCGCGCTTATCGTTCTGATTGGCTTATTGATATATTTTTTAAAATTTGCTAAAAACTATCCCTCGCCTCGAGATTTAAATAGTAAGAAAGATTTTTTTGGCGTTACCTTCTCTACAAAATTTTCTGAGGAGTTAGGATTAGATTGGAAAGAAGTATATTTAGCTATTTTAGATGATTTGCAAGTTAAATTAGTGAGAATCCCTTTTTATTGGGATGAGATTGAGCCTGTTCAGGGTAGTTATGATTTTTCTGATTATGATTATCTTATCAGCGAGGGTGAATCTCGTGATGTTAAATTTATTATTACTGTCGGTCGCAGGCAACCTCGTTGGCCCGAGTGTCATGCGCCAGGATGGCTCATTAATCAAAATGATTCTGACACCAGAACAGCAACCCTGGCCATGGTCAAAACAGTAGTTGAGAGGTATCGTGACAGAGATAGTGTAGAATACTGGCAAGTAGAAAATGAGCCATATTTTGCAGCTTTTGGCGTTTGCCCACCACTTAACGAGGCTCTCTTGGCTGAAGAGGTGGAAATGGTCAGGTCTTTAGACGATAGACCAATTATAATCACCGGGTCTGGCGAAATGAGTTCTTGGCGTAAAGAAGGAAAAATGGGGGATATTTTCGGAACAACTCTTTACCGGGTAGTATATAATTCCTGGTTTGGTTACACAAAATACCCTTTACCTGTGAGTTGGTATAAGTTAAAAGCTAAATTAGCTGGAATTTCTTCCGATCGTTTAATGTTGTTGGAGCTGCAGGCTGAGCCTTGGGTTCCTAACGGAAACATGACTCAACTTACTAAGCAAGAAATTGATCGTAGCATGAGTGTTGAGCAATTTAAAGCTAACCTACAGTATGCGATAAATCTCGACTGGCAACGCTCTTATGCCTGGGGCGTAGAGTGGTGGTATTGGCAGAAAAAATTCGGCACTCCTGAATATTGGCTTATTGCTAAGGAGTTGTTCAAATAATACTGTAACGCTCTAAAATATTAATTATTTTATCGCTTGAGCGCTCAACCCATTCTTTATAAGTTTTAATACTTCTATCAGAGTGGGTTTTTTTGTTGTTAGTAACAAGACTAAGGTCAAAATCATCAGCAGATACCGCTAATCCAGCGCGACGGGCATCAATGGCATTACACTTTTGTTCAAAATGATTTTTTGTTGGTACCATTAAAATATTTTTTTCTAGAAATGCAGCTTCGGCAATTGAATCAAAACCAGCTGTAGATACGTATGCTTGACAGGCAGCTAGTCGATCAATAAATTTCTGGCCACTTAACATGTGCCATTTTAGGTGACTATCTGGACGGTAAGCTTCTGTTTCAGAACTATTTGTGAAGGCTTCGATGTTAACTTTAGGATTAGCTAGGCTCCAGTCAATAATTTTTTTTCTGTAGCCACCATTTAGAAGGTATACAAGAATGTAGTCACTAATTTCAGGTTTACGATTAACTATACTAGAGCGTATCAGTGGCGGAACTATAAATAGATTTTTTTCAGGCAAATCCTTTTCTGCTGTAAATGAAAGGGCAATCTTAATGGCGTGTCGAGGGGCGGTTAAAGAATTAAAAAATTTAAACATCTTTTGCTCAATTTTACTGTCAATCGGAAACAGACAAGCGGAGTGAGAAATAAAATATTGATGAGCAATGCAAAAAAGTGGGCGTTTGTCTCGGTATATCCTAGTGTAGACTCCCGCTAGTGGTTCGTAAAAACTAATAAAGGCGTCTGGAGATAATTCTTTGGTTATTTTAGCGATTTTTTGTAGAGATTTGAAAAAATCCGGGGAGCGGCGGAGACTTTTAATGACACTGGCAATAGTTCTAATTCCAGCCCCATCTTTATCTAAAACAAATCCAGGGCTTTCAATTAGGAAAATTGGCACCTTAATTTCCTCTCTAAAAAACTCTGGTAGAGGATGATCACCGTTTCCAGTGATAATAGCGATGACCTGGTGACCATTTTTTTCGAGTCTTTCTTTCATTGTTAAGGCCTGGGTGAGATGACCCCTGCCCTCACTTTGCACAAAAAATAAGTATTTCATATATTTTTAATATTATACCACATTCAGGCCGTAATAAATGAAAAGTATAGAA
>CAYUEO010000064.1:0-5298 GCA_964443755.1 uncultured Gammaproteobacteria bacterium
AAATAAAAACAAAAAAATAGCCTTATTCACTCATGGTAACTTCATTAAATCGCTGTTAACCGGAATAATGAATACTGATGTGATAGGTTTTTTGTCGTTAGAAATATTTCAGTCTTCAGTAACTAAATTAGTTATTGATCGCGATGGTTATATTAAAATAAATTATATTAATAATGTTAGTCATCTGCCGCAACAACCCACTGAAGATCTTTTTATTACGCTCTTAGATTAAAATGATTAATAAATTAGGAAAACCTTTAACTTTTTGGTCGCTGACAATATTTTTGGTCATATTTGTTTTTAATTTTAATTATAACAACGAATATGGCAAATTTATTCAGCCTGAGGTATTGGCGGCTACAAATCTGAGCGGTCGCATTCTTTTGCAAGTCCAAGATAAAGGTCAGGCTTGGTATGTTAACCCAGTTGATGACAAACGTTATTTCTTAGGGCGGCCTCAGGATGCTTTTGAACTAATGAGATCACTAGGCTTAGGCGTTTCTAATTCAGATATTAACAATTTTAAAGTTCTGGCTCCTCAGCGACTAGCGGGAAGAATTTTACTTCAAGTAGAAGATAAGGGTCAGGCTTATTATGTGAGCCCGATAGACTCCCGTTTGTATTTTCTGGGTCGTCCCGCTGATGCTTTTAGTGTAATGCGCTCTCAGGGGTTAGGAATTACTAATAGCGATTTACAAAAAATTTCTCTAGTTAGTGTAGCTCCTGTTGTTAATGAGCCGAGTTTAGATTCACAAGTTAAAACAGTATCTTTCCAATTTAAATTTCAAAACACTAATTATTCTTTAGATCAGGAGTTGCTTAATGACTTATATCAAAAATATAGTAGCGCTACTAAAGTACTTTCCTATTCAAGCGCTGCGCCTCCGGCTAATATAAGAGATGCCTTTTATAATATTTTTTTAACGCCACAAACCGGAGATAGTTCAATTGATGTTCTAGCAGCTCAACTAAAAAAGATAGCGACTGAAAACGCTTGGAGTAGTGATCAATTAGTAGAATTTTCCCTAGCGCTGATTCAGTATATTCCTTATGATCACGCTAAGTTATCAGAAGATGATAATCGTAACACCAATCCTTACTATCCCTATGAAACTCTTTTCTTAAATCGTGGGGTCTGCTCAGATAAAACCTTTTTAGCTGTTGCCTTGTTACGTAAGCTAGGATTTGGTGCGGCAATTTTAGATTTCCCAAGTAGTAATCATAGTGCAGTTGGTATATCATGCCCACTTAGTGATTCAGTGTCTGGGTCAGGTTATTGTTATGCCGAAACAACCAATTATTTTCCAATTGGAGTAGTGCCACAAAATATTAGTTCAGGACAAGCTCAAACGCAGTCAGAATTTAATGTTTCTTTTAGTTCTGAAAATTTAGGGGCCATGGAAATATATCAAGCTAAATCAGGGTTAGAATATCGCGGTTTAACAACTACTAAGGATTTAGTCAATTCAATCAAACAGGCTGAAGCCGACTTAAAAATTCATCAGACTGAAATAACACAACTAGAAAATGAGTATAATCAAAAAGAAGCACAGTTAACGGCCATGAAAACACAATTAGACGGATATATATCTTCTGGTCAGATTAGCGCTTATAACCAGCTGATACCAGAATATAACCAACTAGTGGCTACCTATAACGCCGGACTAGCTGTTTATAGGTCTAGTGTTGACTCATATAACAATAAAACAGCGGAGTTTAATTCAATGATAAAAGACTTTTATCAGAAGTAGCTAGATGTTGACAAATGAACGTATTTGCCTTATATTTAGCTAAGAGGACTGACTATCGCGGTCAGTAACTTTTTTTGATTATTTATTAATTTATCATGCCCCTATAGCTTTATCAGCTATTATTTTCTTCCCGCAAATAAGCGGGTCGGGGGCAGATGTAATAGGCTTAGGCCTTAAAAAGAAAAATATGAATAAAGTACCAAAGATCGAAGACATGTTGCAGGCAGGTATGCATTTTGGGCACCGAACTAATCGTTGGCATCCAAAAATGAAGCCTTTTATATTTACATCAAAAAATGGTGTTTATATTATTAACCTCAAGAAGTCTCAAGAGAAGTTACAAGAGGCTCTTGATTTTATTACTAAAATGGTGGCCGAAGGGAAGAATATCTTGTTTATTGGCACCAAAAGTCAGGTATCCGCTCCTTTGAAGAAAATGGCTCAGGATACTAATCAGGCTTATGTGGTAGGAAAGTGGTTGGGCGGTTACTTAACAAATTTCTTAATGGTGAAGCGCTCAGTCAAGAAATATTTGGATCTAATTGAAAAGAGAGATTCTGGTAAATTGGAAAAATATACTAAAAAAGAGCGTTTAAATTTTGATCGTGAAATTAAAAAATTAGAAGAGAGAGTAGGGGGTGTGAGTGCCTTAGTTAAACTGCCAGATGCTTTGTTTGTTTGGGATATTAAAGAGGAGGAAACCGCTATTAAGGAAGCTCGTCAGAAAAATATTCCGATTATCGCTATCTGTGATACTAACGTTAACCCTGAACAAGTTAATTACCCGATTCCGGCTAACGATGATTCAACAAAAACAATCGATTTAATCTTAGCGTCTATTCGCGAGGCCATTCTTGAAGGACAGAAGGGTCTTAAAAAATAAAAAATATGGAATTGATTAAACAGTTACGTGAAATGACTGGTGCTGGTATGGTTGATTGTAAGAAAGCACTAGACGAGGCAAGTAATGATTTAGATAAAGCGATTGAAATACTAAGAAAAAAAGGAATTTCTAAAGCTGCTAAGCGTACCGACAGAGAAGCAAAAGAAGGGACAGTTAAAGTTTCAACTAATAAAGAAAAAAATGAGGCTTACGTAGTTGAAATAAATTGCGAAACTGATTTTGTATCTCGTAATGAAAAGTTTCAAGCTTTAGCTGATCAGATTTTAGCGGTCGTTATGGAAAATAAGCCGGCTGATTTAGAGGCGCTGATGGCTTGTTTAATAGAAGGTATTTCAGTTTCTGACCACCTAGCTAACTTTAGTGGTACGATTGGAGAAAAACTGGAAATAAAGCGTTTTGCTATTTTACCAGGAGAAACTGTAGCCGCTTATTCTCATTTAGGAGGTCGCTTAGGTGTTTTAGTTGCTCTTAATAAGTCAGGTTTAGATGATTTAGCCGCCGATGTAGCTATGCAAATTGCCGCCGCTAATCCTAAATATATTAGACCAGCTGAAGTGGATGCTGAAGAGATGGCTAAAGAGAAAGAAATTTATCGCGCTCAACTACTAAAAGAAGGTAAACCGGAAAACATGGTTGATAAAATAGTTGAGGGAAAGATGGGTAAATATTATTCAGAAGTTTGTTTGCTTGAGCAGGAATATATTAAAGAAGATAAGAAGAAAGTTAAAGACATTCTTGGCGATGCCGATGTCAGTGGCTTCGTACGTTACTCTCTTTAGAAATGTCCTCTATTGTCCAAATACAATTTGCTCCTTGGGATAAAGCCTATGATTTTAGCTTTTCATCCGAAGTATTAAAAGTAGGTGATTATGTGGTTGTTGAGACTGAACTCGGCTCAGAAGTGGGTCGAGTTTTGTCGTTTAAACAGACTGATAACTCAGGTCGGGAAGTAAAGGCTATCTCTAGAAAAGCTGATAAGGCAGACTTAGATAAATTAGCAACTCCAGATAGAATAAAGGAGGTAATTCTTTTAAGTCGAGAATTAGTAGAAAATTATAAGTTGCCGATGAAGATAGTAGACTGTTATATTTCTTGGTCCGGTGATAAGTATAATTTTGCTTTTATTGCTGAGGGTAGAGTTGATTTCCGTGAATTAGTTCGTGATCTGGCTCTTCGCCTCAAAGGAAATATTCGTTTAACTCAGATTGGCTCGCGTGATGAAGCCAAGCTTTGTGGTGGTTGTGGGCCCTGTAGCCGTGAACTTTGCTGTCGTGGCGTCTTGAAAGGCTTTTGTCCAATTACTACCGAAATGGCTGATGCTCAGCAGATTTCTCATCGTGGTAGTGATAGAATTTCTGGTTTATGTGGTAGGTTGAAATGTTGTTTATCATATGAATATGAGGGCTATAAAGAGCTAGACAAAAAATTACCCCCTCTAAGTTCTAGCTTCAATAAAAATGGCGTCAAAGGAACTGTGGTTGGTCACCATATACTCAAACAGTCCGTTGATGTTAGGGTCCCGTCTGATAGACACGATGAAAGAGATTTAACGATTGAGGTCAAGATTAAATAAACCGCTCTATTGGGCGGTTTTAAAATTTACTGATTATGATATAATATATTTATTATTATAATAAAAAAATTACCTAAAATATGAAGAAAATAAACATCGCCATTAATGGCTTTGGTCGCATTGGACGCGCTGCTTTTAAATCTATTTGGTTGAGGTTTCCGCAAATTAATATAGTGGCTATTAATGACTTAACTGACCCAGTAACCCTGGCGCATCTTTTACGTTATGATTCAGTCTACGGCACCACTAAACACGAAATTAAGGTGGTAAAAGGGAATTTAGTGGTTAATGGTAGAGTTATACCGGTTTTAGCTATTAAAGACCCGTCTGAACTGCCATGGAAGAGTCTAGATGTCGATATTGTTTTAGAGTGCACTGGTCGCTTTACTAATCAAGATGATTTAAAAAAGCATCTACTAGCTGGAGCAAAAAAAGTTTTATTATCGGCTCCGGCGAAATCAGGCAACGTACCGATTATTGTTCCGGGAGTTAATTTAAGTAAAGTCAAAAAAAGTGACCATATTCTTTCTTGCGCTTCCTGTACAACTAACTGTTTATCTCCTGTAACTCAGGTCATTAAAGATTCTTTCGGTATTAAGAAAGCGCTAATGACCACGATTCACTCTTACACCGCTGACCAAAATTTAGTAGACGGTCCGCACAAAGATCTTCGTCGTGCCAGGGCCGCTGCTTTAAATATTATTCCTACTACTACTGGAGCAGCTATTGCTGCCGCTGAAACTATCCCGTCCCTTAAGTCTAAATTTGACGGTTTAGCTGTTAGAGTTCCCACTCCTGTTGGATCCCTGTGTGATACTGTTTATTTATTAGGTAAGAAAACTACCGTAGAAGCAGTTAACGCTGCTATCACTAAAGCAGCAAAAGGTAAAATGAAGGGAATTATTGAAGCGTCTCAAGAGGAGTTAGTATCAACTGATATAGTTGGTAACTTCCACAGTTCAATTGTTGACTTAAAAAATACTCGAGTTGTAGATGGAGATCTCTTAAAAGTAGTGTCTTGGTATGATAATGAATGGGGGTACGCTAACCGTTTAGTGGAGTTAGCAATT
>CAYUEO010000065.1:0-5266 GCA_964443755.1 uncultured Gammaproteobacteria bacterium
TTCCCATAGATTAAGGAGAAAAGCCGCCTTCACTCCTTTTAGACCTGACATTTTGGGCAATAGTGCGTTCCCCGCCCGGCTAGCTTAATTTTAGAGATACTACTGCCGCAACTGGGGCAAGTGCTACCTTGCTTGCCGTAAACTTGTAAATAACGAGAAAAGTTCCCTTTTTTTCCACTAGAATCTACATAATCACTAAAAGTAGTCCCTCTGTTTTTAACAGCTGCTTTAATTATCCGATTAATCTCGTGATGCAGTATTTTAATCTCGCTCTTACTAAGCGAACCGGCTAAACGGCTAGGCTTAATTCTAGCGGCATATAACGCTTCATCAACATAAATATTTCCTAAACCAGAGATTCTTTTCTGGTCCAGTAATAAGGCTTTAATTTTCAGCTTTCTCCCTTGCAGAGTCTTCTCTAAAGCCGAAACAGTAAAAGCCGGTGTCAAAGGTTCTGGTCCGTAGTTAGTGTTAAGAATTTTATTTAACTCAAGCTCACTGACTATTTTCATATACCCGAACTTACGCAGGTCATTAAAATACAAAGTCGCTCTACCAGAAAACTCGATTATCACTCGAGTATGGGAATTGGGCAACTTGTCATTCCCTGATCGACTAGAACTAATACGAGTCTTATCCATCTTTCCGTAACTATGGCCACCAGCTAAAACTTGCTTGGCATCTGAGTAGATAAGCTGGCCGGTCATCTTCAGGTGAACTAAAAGGTAATTAATTTGCGAGGCCGTCTTTTTTTTAGGGGCTGCCTTTTTTTGTATACAAAAAATAAGCAGCTTGCCTCGTCTATCTATACAAACAACTTTTTTACCCAAAAGCGCATCTTTAAAAAAAGCCGCATTAGGTAAAGCGGTTTTAGGAGATAATACATGAACAGAGGTAATCTGGTGGTCGATTATATGACTCTCCAGATCACGTCTGATAGTTTCTACTTCTGGTAATTCCGGCATAGCAGTCTTTACAGAGCTAATAAGGCGGTCACAATAATACCTAAAACAATAAACTCAACAATAAATATCTTGAGCAAATCAATACCTGGTTTGTCGGAACTTATTAAAGGCATATTTTTAAATGTGGGCCGTCTACCGATAAATAAACACCTTAATATTATAGACTTTTAAGAATAAAAAAGGAAGTCTGATATTTTAGACTTCCTTTTAGATTGATACTTCCCTTAACCCAAGAAACTCCCTAAGGAGTCTTTTGGTTTTAATGTGGGCCGAGTAGGATTCGAACCTACGAAGGCATAAAGCCAGCAGATTTACAGTCTGCCCCGGTTGACCGCTTCGGTATCGACCCGTTTTTTAATAAATACATCGTCAAAGCACTCCTATCATAAAAAAAATACGGCTAGTTGTCAAATATGGAGGTTTTTGCTATGATTTGATCAGAATCAAATATATGAATCATGAAAAAAATATCTCATCAACAGAATCTGAGAGTGCTGAGCCGTTAGATCCAAACGAATTTTTTAGCTACTCGCATGATGATCAAATTATACAGCTAGACGATGCTCTATCTAACTTAGACTTGGTATCGGAAGGTCTAGAACATGCTCTTGGTAATGCGGAAGTAGATAGGCTTGGAAAAACGCAAGTCACGAAAGAATCAAGCTTGTTTAGTAAAATTAAACTAGGCCTATTTAAAAACGGTAAGGAATATAATGAAGCGTTAGCTCAAGCAGGTAAACAAGTAGCTGAGAAGAATCTAAGCAAACTTGAGCTTGGCTTAGGAGCTGATATAATTGCCTTAAAAGAAAAAATATCTACCCATGAGTCAGTCTCTCGTCATGACCTCAATGCCATCAAGGGCTTGAAGGGCTTTGAGGACTTCAGCTCAAAAATAGCAGCAGAGCAAGAAACTCTCAGAATTGAAAAAGATTTAAAAGAACAAGAATTGCAAGATCAAATTACTGAACATCCAGCCTTTCAAAAAAACGAACAACTTAATGATTTACTTGATAAGTACGGTCATATTGAAAAATTAATTTCAGAAAAAAGGCATGGCATAGAAGTAAGTATTATTAAATACGAAAATACTTTTCACAAAATAAAAGGAGAGGGAGATGCATCTCAAGAGATTAAAAATGATATAGAGGAACAATTGGCTATTTTAAAACAACAATTTAAAGAAATATCTCAACGAGAAGAGGGCATGAAAGAAAGAATCTCTTTATTAAAATCAAGCTCAAAAGAAATAGCTCCCTTCGTTAACCGTCTTAGCTTACTAGGAAAAACTAAAGCCGAGATTATTGCTGACAAGAAAAAAAAAATTGAAGACAATAGAGCTCAAACAAAAAAACAATCAGAAGCAAAAAAAACTCCTCCAAATGTTAACAAAAATGTCGATCAACAACCCACGGCTAAGGAGGAGCCATTAAAATCTAGCCAAGCCTCACAAGACAACCAGAACCACAACCAACATTATCAATATTCTACTTCCAGTAAAGAACAATCTTCGACCGCTGAAAGCCCGGAGAGTTTAACGGATAAACTTAAGTCATATAGCCAGTCCTCAAAAGAATGGGCAACAAATATAAGAAAAATAGCCCCTGCCCTAGTTGGGAAAGACATACTTGCTTACTTCGAAAAAAAAGTTAAAATAGGCAACATAGACGGTTTAGCAGCTTCTCATATGTTAGCTCAATTCTTAATACAAAAGAAAACTATTAGTAAACTAGACAAGGCAACGGAAAAAGCGACCGAAATAATTACTCGGCTCATAATTTAAAACTATGAATAACAATACTGCCCAAGATCTTTTAGATGAGATAGAAAATACTCAGCGAGATAACCAAGAATTTTTAAATAAAATAGATCAAGAAATAGCTAGCACTGATTTGAAATATGCTCAGGCCTTGATTGATGAAGAAAAAACATACCTGAATCTTGTTAAAAAGGATAAATTAGACAAATAAAAAAACCTTCACAACAAAAAAACATCCGATTATATCGGATGTTTTTGTTTATATAAAAGATTTTCTCTTAAGTCACGATAGTTGTCAGAACAACTCTGACTAAGGCATAAGAGCTGAATATAACAAACAGGCCAATCGCTGACCACACTAAGATATCTCTCCCCTTTTGAATTTTCTCCTGGTTGCCAGATGAGGTCATCCAAGTTAGGCCGCCGTAAACAAACATAACTAGTGCTAGTGAGCCAACAATACCAAATACAGAATTAAGTACTTTACCAATTAATTTGGTCGGAGTGTCTATTGCTCCCAGGGGATTCTGCAAACATGTGTCTCCATTACAAGGAGTAGAACCGTCTGCATTACTATTTCCCGAAGGCTGAGCTAGAGCGGACTGAAAAGTAACTACTACAAATATTAGACTGAAAAAAAGCAAGCCAATGCGCGATAATATTTTCTTATTCATTTTATTAAAATTAATCTAAATCCTAATATTAGTATAGCAAAAGCCAGAAAAATAAAAAAGCTGACCAAATAATGATCAGCTTGAAAGAACTTAATTTACGATTAACGAGACTGGCACGTGACTAAGGTTTGTCACAACTAGCTCGTTAGCATTTGGCCAAGCAATTCCATCCCAAGAATTGACAACTTTACCGTTAGCTTCAACGATAATAGTGCAATCTTTATTGAAATTGTAGTTGCTACAATCTGCAATCTTGATGGACTTTTTCTGGCCCTTGATTAAATTTAAATTGTGAACTCCTCGTCCGTATGCTTCAGGATGGGGGTGACTTATAAAGCTCACATTAGATTCATTTACGATTACGGTAGCATCTGGTTTTCTTCTGTTATTAATTTGAGAAACAGATAGCACATCGATATAATCTGCTTCAATCCAATAACGCTTACCACCGACGAAAGCACCGTGATTTTTAGCAATTTGCACTTCAATAAACTCTTGTCCCTGAAAACGTTTAGCAGATCCTTTGTGGTCAAAAACACGAACCAGAGAGTCTATCTCAAGAGTCACAGTATCTGCCACACAGGTGTCTTGTCCTGTTTTTTGGCCAACATCGAAAGTGTACAGAACAGACACATCTCTATTCAGACGTCCATATGTAGCGGCAATCTCGGACCTATCTTCTAGCCGACCCTGATCTAGGCTAGTAGTGAAAACCTCTTTTTTTGTATTAAGAGATTCAAGAACTGCCCGGTAACTATCAGGATCACTATGTTTCCAAGTGACGTTCAGAATCATGGCAATAACCATAATACTTAAACCAATTCGTAATCCCCCAGAACTAGAAGTTGATAATGATAAGATAAGCGCTGCTAAAGCTGTGACTAAGACTATTTGGAGTGTTATAACTCCTGGGTACATAAGGCCAAAGAAAGCTACAAAGGCGATCCCAGCCAACACTGTTCTAAGGCCCAGCGGAATTAAATCTTCTTGATAACCTAACAACTTCAAGATGAAACCATGAGGCAAATAGACTAATAAAGTTAGAATGATAGCTACTAAGATACTAATAGCTGCCACTACTTCACGACCTAAAATTGAACCTATGGATATTAAGAATAATAACCCAACGCCAACAGAAATTACTATTAAGGCATTTCTATTAATTCCTATACCCGCAAAAGCCGCGGCAATATTCCGTCTAAAGTGCACAGCCAGATATGTTATAGCTGCCATTAGCCAGAATACTGTTAAGCTCAACATTGAAATGCTGGCGAAAAAGCCACTAAGAAACAACCCTAAAATTACTACCACAACTATCAGTAACGCAACTAGATAAACAACTAAAGTTCGTCCTAATAAGCCAATAGCTGCACTTATTAAAGTCGGCACTGATGGAAATGCCCAAGAAATTACCGCATACAGGGCAAAAATTACTCCAATTGATATTAGTAAACTCATTTTATTCTCTCCTATCTCAGTAGATTGTTTAATTTGTCTGCCCAATTCTGCGCCTGGACATCAATAGATTGTCTTCTGTCTTGTGCTACTGGAAGAACTTTGTTATTTAAGAATTCGGTAAATTTTTTACCTTTTTCTTTTAAATCAATGACGTCAGCTGAACCAGAGGCTTTAATATACTCTCTTATTTCAGTATCATTCATTTTTGACATGAGTAAAAGTGTGTTCCCTCCTTGAACGTTGGCACAGAGAGTAACTGTTTCTTCTACTGTTTTGCCTTTTTTGTCAGTTACTAGTTGATGATTGTCATCGAAAACTGGCTTTTTAATTGTAATTGTTTGCTCATCTTTACCGATGATTTCGACAATTCGACTCCTAATCGGGTCACTGAAGCTGCTAATTACCTTAATAAC
>CAYUEO010000066.1:0-5195 GCA_964443755.1 uncultured Gammaproteobacteria bacterium
CCCTCACTCTCCGCAAACAAAAAAGAAGCTAACCTGCGTTAGCTTCTTTTTGTTTTATTAATGTAAAGCAAAAAATATTAGAGTAACGGGTACTTAAAATACTAGACAATTTTTCACGACTTTACTAAGCTAGAAGTATATGAAAGATAGTTTTACCTTTCTAAAGTTGATAATTTATGAATTTTGTAGAAACCAAAAAATTTGCCGATAATATAGAAGGCTTTCTTACTGATAAAGAGGGAGAGCTACTTTTTAATCTTGCAAAAAATTGTGTAGGCAATGGCGTAATTGTTGAGATTGGGTCCTGGCAAGGAAAGTCCACAGTTTATTTAGGTAATGGCTCTAAAGAGGGAGGCAAAGTTAAAATTTATGCAATTGACCCTCATACAGGTTCCTTAGAGCATCAAAAAAATAATGAAAAAATATGGACGTTTGAAGAATTTAAAAAAAATATTAAAAATGCAGCAGTAGATGATATTGTTGTGCCACTTATTGAAACTTCCGCAGAAATCGCAAATAATTTTAACCAGTCTGTCGAACTTATTTTTATTGACGGAAACCATGAATATAAATTTGTAAAGCTAGATTTTGATTTATGGTTTCCTAAAGTTTCTAACAACGGCACAATGGTCTTCCATGATACTGTGGGCTGGCTTGGACCTAAAAAAGTAGTTACTGAGTTTATCTACAAATCAAGATATTTTAAAAATATTGATTTTATTGACTCTATCACCTATGCTCAAAAAGTAGAAAAAAATAATTTCAAAGATCGTTTTAGAAATAGGTACGTCCTTTTACTGAAAAATTTATATGCATTTTTTAGTAAGTTAAACTTGCCAAAGCCTATTAGAATTATAGGAAAAAAAATTGTTAAAATATTAAAATAAAGTCTTCGAATTGTATTGAGGTTTATCTGCTTTATCCTGTATCCCTCACTCTCTGCACAAATAAAATAGCCTCTAGACGGTGTAATCCGATCTAGAGGCTTTTATTGTTGAGCATGCTTATTTCAACAAAATCATTTTTTTGAACTCGCTTCTGGTGCCACTTGTTAGGCGATAGAAGTAAATGCCGCTGGCTAAGTTGCTGGCCTGGAATTCTATATCTTTTTGTCCGGCAGGCAAGACTTCGTCAACTAAGGTAGTAACTTCGCGACCGAGAAAATCGTAGACAGTTAAATTAACATGATCTGCAGAAGGGTTCACGAAACTAATCTTGGTGGATGGATTAAACGGGTTGGGATAGTTTTGTGATAAATATAGGTGAGTGGGCATGACCTTTGAATCTGTTACGGAAGTTATACCATCTATCTTATACTTAGTTAGATAACTTCCTGCATCGTCGTTTAAGATGGTTAAGGCATAATTTTCGTTATCTAAGATGATCCCATTAGCGTTAGTAGTATAAGTATTTACTTTAAAACTGTCCTGCCAAACAATTTCTCCATTATCAACGAATGCTATCATAGCTTGTCTTGAGCTAGTATAAGGAGTGTTAAATATTTTCTTCCTACCAGCAACAAGACAGCCTCCCCCCGGTACAGCGGCAATAGAGTTTATAGCAACAGTTGATAAATCCATGTCATTTATGAGAGGGGGCACACCAGGCTCACTTTTTTCCCAAAGAATATTGCCAGATTTATCAAGTTTAGTGACTGCCCAGCCATCAAATAAGAGATCCCCTGAGATATCTGGTTTATGGACGCGACGCCTAGCTCCATGGTAAATACCTTCTGAATTAATTGACATTGACCCCCACCATAAATCAGGCAAGGTTACTTCCCAAACCGTAGCCAGTGCGTCTTTGGTCAGTTTAGATAAAATAACATTAACGGATTCGTTGTTATACTGAAAAGATGTGAAATATAAATAATCCTCATCAGCAACAATCTGAGTGATATTGCCGTCTCTTCTGGTCCGGTTCATTAACTGTAGGTTGCTGTCGTAAATAAAAATATCAGACACTAACCCTCCCAGGGTATTAGACATATAATATCTACTTTCATCCCGAGTAAGTAAATAGGCAGGCACATACTGTTCTACTAAAAGCTGAGAATCAATAATAGATCCGCTATAGTCAATTCTAAAAAGATGATTACTTAAAATAACAGCTACACCTTCTTGGCCAATTATTTTACAAATATTGCCTACAAAAGATGATTTTTCTGGCCACTTAAGACTCCATTTAATTTGACCATTTTCTACCATAGAGAGATGTTTTTCTCCCTCCGCAAAGGTCATGCTGCCTTCTTCTATGATATATCGGCCAGCACCTATATCAATTATGCCGTAGGCATCTTTACCGTGAAGGTTTATCTGGAAAACTGGTTGCATTTGGGCCGTTAAGCTTACGCCTAGATAAGTCAAAAAAACAAGAATAAATAGGAATTTTTTCATTTCAGACTCCGTGTTTTTTGTTAAAGAAATTATTATAATTATATATTGTGGCCTAAAACAAAGAATGTCAAGCTTTGTCAAGAGTGAATTACTAGTCTTTTAAGGTAAATGTAATTATCCAGCTGACATATTATTGATTTTTTGCTATAATACTAGGGTATATATTTAATTTTGTGATTATGCCTCGAAAAGATAAAAAAGTTATTACTAGTGTTTTGCCTGGCTTTATGGAATTGTTACCGGCTGACCAGCTTTTGTTTAATCATTTAAAAGATACTATCCGGACTGCTTATGAAAAACATGGCTTTATTCCGCTTGATACTCCGGCCATAGAAAGGGCGGAAGTGTTATTAGCGAAGGCTGGAGGTGAAACAGAGAAGCAAATTTATAATTTTACCAAAGGTGATAATGACCTAGCTTTGCGCTTTGATTTAACTGTCCCTCTAGCGCGTTATGTTAGTGAACACGCTAATGAGCTAAATTTTCCGTTTCGCAGATATCATATTGCGAAAGTATATCGAGGAGAAAGGCCACAGAAGGGTCGGTTCCGTGAGTTTTATCAGTGTGATATCGATATAATAGGCCGAGATAGCCTGAGTTTAATTAACGATGCAGAAATATTATCAGTTATTTATTCAGTTTTTTCTGACCTTGATTTGCCTAAATTTCAAATTAGAATTAGTAATCGTAAATTAGTCCTCGGTCTCTTGCAGGAGCTTAAGTTAGATAAACAGGCGATAGAGATAATGAGATTGATTGATAAAGCAGATAAGATTTCAGAAGCCGATCTTAAAAAAACCTTGATTGATTTAAATATAGCGCCAGAGCCAATCATTAAGATTATGGCGTTTATTAATATTAAAGGCGATACAAAACAAGTGATTCAAGCGCTACAGAAATTAAATATTAATAATGAGGTATATCAGGCTGGCTTGATGGAGCTGGTTGAAGTTATAAAAAATGTCAAATTTTTGGGAGTGCCTGATAGTGTTTATAGTTTAGATTTATCAATTGCACGCGGTTTAGATTATTATACTGGCACGGTTTATGAAACAGTGCTTGTTGATTATAAAGAAGTGGGTTCTATTTGTTCCGGGGGAAGGTATGACAGCTTAGCGGAAAATTATTCTGATCAAAAATTTCCTGGCGTAGGCATCTCAATTGGTTTAACCAGACTTTTTTCCCAATTACGGACCTTAGGAATAATTAAACCAGAAGTATCTAGCCCGACTCGAGTTGTAATAGTGCCTTTTGATAAGTCAGCTGCTCCATTGGCTTTAGAGATAGGCAGCAAACTAAGGCAGAAAGGAGTAGCTACTGAAATATACCTAGAAGAGGCTAAATTTAAGAATAAGTTGTCTTACGTTAATAAATTGGGTGTAAAATATGCAGTAATAATTGGTGAGGAAGAAATAATCGGTAAATTTTTTATCTTAAAAGACATGATCAGTGGCGATCAGGCTCGCTTATCAGAGAAAGAATTGTTAAAAAATTTATTTGAATAAAATTTTTTCCTGGCGCGAACTGTTCAAATAATATATACTATTAGTATAATTAATTATTTAGAGATATATGAAAAAATTTACGGTTTGGTTGTTGGCGACCGCTTTTGTCGCGGTAGCAGCTTTTGGCACTTCTGTGAGTGCTGAAGAACAATTAGAAAAAATTCTTTCTCCTGATCAAATTAAGAATTTTAAGGTTATGAAGAAAGAGGGAGGCGCTTTGTTTGGCATTAGACTCGAGAAGTATAGAATGAATGATGATGATAAGGCTTTATCTAATTCAGATTCCGAAACCTCAGCTAGTATCGAAGAGCAATTAGAAAAAATTCTTTCTCCTGATCAAATTAAGAATTTTAAGGTTATGAAAAAAGAGGGAGGCGCTTTGTTTGGTATTCGCCTTGATAAATATAAAGCGGAAAACAAAGACAGGGCTATGTCTGGGCAGGTAGGTAGTAATGAAAACGACGATGATAAAACTTCCTCTGAAAAAATATCAGAAGAGCTTGAAAAAATCGCTACTCCACAGATGATTAGTTTGTATGAGAAAATAAGAAAAGTTGGCACTTCATTATGGGGAGTTAAAAAAGAAAACTCAAGTAACGAACGAGCAGAAAAGAAGCAAGAAGTAAAGAAGCCGTCTGTAACGATAACCGCCGAAATGGCCTCTTGTGTAGCTGCAGCAATTGATACTAAAGATGCATCTTTAAAAACGTTAATCGCAGATATGTCTACCAGTCTTCAGGCTGCGGTTACTGAGCGAAGTGTTTGTCAGAAAGCGGCCCTTCAGGCTACAGATAACCAACGGTCTGAAAATGATGTCTGCATCAAATCTTTCCAAGAAACTAGCAAGGAATTGAGTAAAAAAAATAAAGAGGGTCATAAGCAAGCCTGGGATACCTATAAGACTAGCCTGCAGCTTTGCCGCCCCGTTTCTGTAACCGAAGGCGAGGTAATAGTAGAGGATGGTAGTGAGAATATTATGGAGTCTATGGAAGAAATGATAATCGAGTAGTTTCTTTAATAGCTAAGATATAAAAACCGTCTGAAAAGGCGGTTTTTATTTTTAGCGATACGTTAAACTAGCCTATCTTGTTTTTGAAAAATTTTTATGTTAGAGTTGGCTTAAATATAATAAGCATAAACAACTAAAGGAGAGGTGCCAGAGCGGTTGAATGGAACAGTCTTGAAAACTGTCGTGCCTTCACGGGTACCGAGGGTTCGAATCCCTCCCTCTCCGCAAACAAAAAGAAGCTAACCTGCGTTAGCTTCTTTTTGTTTATGTTGAAGTCTGAGAGGG
>CAYUEO010000067.1:0-4117 GCA_964443755.1 uncultured Gammaproteobacteria bacterium
TCTACAACAATCTGGATATTTTTAATAGTAGAACCATCATTTAAGGCAATAAAAGCCACATTTTTGCTGCCTCTTTTTGTTCTTACCCAACCCATTACGGTAATTTCTTCGCCAATAGGTTGTTTTTCAAATAATTCTTTAATTTTTATGCGTTGTGCCATGGTACATTGAATTTTTGACGAAATTACTTTTAACTAAATAAATAACAACAAAGTTTGTGAATAAACTTTTAGTTTAAGATAAGTCGGTTGTCTTCCGTGTGATTTGAGTATAACAAATGCAAGAACAAAAAAAACACCTCTGATGTTGTAATCTCGTTGCTACGGCAACTTCGAACAACATCTGCTCCTCTCATCCCGATATCGGGAGGAGAAAGTATCTATAGACTCCGCCTCATACGGAGGTTGCGGTATATTTCAAATTTCAATCTTTTTCAAAAAAAATTCAAAAAAAGTTGAGTATTAATTTTTTTTGTATATTTGACTATTGACTATCAATAGTAAAATGACTATAAAAGAAAAAATAATTGAAGCTTTTGAAAAAAGCAATGAATTAACCGCTAAAGAACTTACTACTCGATTAGGGGTTTCTAAACAAATGGTTCATTTGGTGTTGAGTGAATTGGTAGCAAAACAATACCTCGAAAAACTAGGGAGAACACCAAAAACAATATATAGAAAATTAAAGTCTATACCATTAAAACCGAATGCTATTCCCTTAGCAATAAATGCTACTGAAAAAGAATTTTTGAAGAATAATTTTTTAATGATTTCTGACACAGGAAATTTATTAGAGGGAATTGAGGGGTTTCAGCTTTGGTGCGAGAAAAGAAACCAACCAGTACTAAAAACATTACAGGAATTTATCAAAACCAAAGAGAAATATCAATTTTTTTATAACAATGAAGGAATTGTCAACGGAAGTCAAAAGCTAAAATCCACCTATCATGAAAAAACATTTTTAGATGAAATTTACTATTTAGATTTTTATGCTATTGAACGATTTGGTAAAACCAAATTAGGTACACTTCTTCATTATGCTAAACAGGGTCAGAATAAGTTTTTGATGAATATGATGATGCAAAAAATAAACGCAAAAATTTTTACATTTATTAATCAACATGAAATTGATGCTGTTGGATTTGTTCCTCCAACCATTCGAAGAGAAATCCAGATTATGAAGTTTATTCAGGAAAATCTTAACCTTAATCTACCCATTTTAGAGATTAAAAAAATTAGTGGAATCATTCCAATTCCTCAAAAATCGTTGTCAAAACTTGATGAGCGAATAAAAAATGCTGAAAACACATTTGCTGTTACAGATCAGCGCAAGTTTAATAGCGTTTTGTTAATTGATGATGCGGTTGGTTCTGGCTCAACACTCAATCAAATTGCAGAAAAAATTAAAAACAAAGAGGTTGCAAAAACAGTTTTAGGCTTAGCAATAGTTGGTAGTTTTAAAGGATTTGATGTAATAACAGACATTTAGAATGGAATGGTTATTATTATGTAATTTTTATTCTTATGAAGAAAATAGCTTAAGGCAGTTATATAATCACTCACTCGGCACAGCCGAGCGAGTGATTGAATATTTTACTCTTTAATCAGTTTCAAGGTGGTGTTGGTTATATCGTTAATAACCGTTACAAAATACACTCCTTTACTCCAAGCTGCTGCATCTATAGTCAGTTTATTGCTGTTAACTGCTGCATTGCTGTAAACTACTTTCCCCTCAATGTTTACAATGTTTACTGAAGCCCCTCCTAGCCTCCCCGAAGGGGAGGGATTATCTCCAAACTCAATAACAATATTATCATTAATCGGATTAGGATAAATTTTTATTCCTGTTGATGTTAATTCTTCTATTCCTGTGATAATTACATTTACACAAGCAGAAGTATCCACACATGTGCCAACAGTAAGCTCTACGGCATAGTTTCCTGTTGCTGTTGGTATAAAACTTTGTGCTGTTGCTCCTACAATAACAACATTATTACTATCACAATTTAACCATTGATAAGTTGCTCCATTTTGATTGGCTGAAATAGTATCAGTATTCAAAGAAGTGGTGTTGTCTAAAGTAGTTATCGTTAAATCAAGGGTAACAATACTGTCGCAACCATTAGCTGCACCACCAACAATAGTAAAAGTAGGTGTATTGGTACTTGAAGTATAAGTTACATTGTCTATCCAAGTAAAGCTATTGCAAGCAGTTTGTAAATCAGTACCATTTTGAGTAGTGTTAATTGTTAAGTCTAGTGTAACAATACTGTCGCAACCATTAGCTGCACCACCAACAATAGTAAAAGTAGGCGTGTTGGTACTTGAAGTATAAGTTACATTATCCAACCAAGTAAAATTGTTGCAGGTAGTTTGTACATCTGTACCTGCATTTGAATTGTTGATGGTAAGATTCAATGTTACCACACTATCACATCCTGCTGCATTGGTTAATATAAAAGTTGGCGTGTTAGTATTGGTAGCATAAGTATTTCCATCTATCCAAGTAAGAGAATCACAAGCAGTAACTATATCAGTTCCTGAGTTTGAATTATTGATGGTAAGGTTCAACGTAACCACACTATCACATCCTGCTGCATTGGTTAAAGTAAAAGTTGGTGTGTTGGTATTAGTGGAGTATGTATTCCCATCTATCCATGTAATAGAATCACAAGCAATAACTATATCTGTGCTTGAAGTAGAGTTATTAATAGTTAAATTCAACGTAACCACACTATCACATCCTACTGCATTGGTTAAGGTAAAAGTTGGCGTGTTGGTATTAGTTGAGTATGTGTTCCCATCTATCCATGTAAGAGAATCACAAGCAGCAATTACATCTGTGCTTGAAGTAGAGGTATTAATGGTTAAATTCAATGTAACCACACTATCACAACCATTAGCTGTACCACCAACAATAGTGAAAGTAGGTGTATTGGTGCTTGAAGTATAAGTTACATTGTCTATCCAAGTTAAATTGTTGCAAGCGGTTTGTACATCTGTGCCTGCATTTGAATTGTTAATGGTAAGGTTTAACGTTACCACAGAATCACAACCATATATATTGGTTAAAGTAAAAGTTGGTGTGTTAGTATTAGTAGCGTATGTATTCCCATCTATCCAAGTAATAGAATCACAAGCAGCAATTACATCTGTACTTGAATTAGAATTAATAGTTAAATTCAACGTAACCACACTATCACAACCTACTGCATTGGTTAAGGTAAATGTTGGTGTATTGGTGCTTGTGGTGTAAGTAATTCCATCTATCCAAGTAAGACTATCACAAGTGGTCTGTGTATCAATTCCTGTGTTTGAATTAATGGTTAAGTTTAAAGTAACCACAGAATCACAACCAACAGCATTTGTGAGGATAAAAGTTGGTGAATTTGTACTTGTTGTATAAGTAATTCCATCGAGCCAAGTAAGGCTGTCGCATGAGGTTTGAATGTCTATTCCGGTACTCATACACTGTCTTAGTTTAGAAACAAAAATATCATTATTTCCTACCGAAGTGAGGTTAACAACTCCTGCTCCTGGATCAAAATCGGCTGTTCCTTCAAAAGATCCAGTGGTATAGATATTTCCAGAGGAGTCTATAGCTATGCTGCTTACTCCATCAGAACTTGTTCCTCCCATACGTTTTGCCCATACGAAATTACCTGAAGCATCTAATTTAGAAATAAAAATATCATTATTTCCTGCCGAAGTGAGGTTAACAACTCCTGCTCCTGGGTCAAAATCGGATGTTCCTTCAAAAGTTCCAGTGGTATAAACATTTCCGGAGTTATCTACTCCTATGTTAGTTCCTCTATCAAAATTTGTTCCTCCCATGTTTTTTGCCCACACGAAATTGCCCGAAGCATCTAATTTAGAAACAAAAATATCAGCACTTCCTGCCGGAGTGAGGTTAAAAGTTCCTGCTCCCGGGTCAAAATCGGCTGTTAACCAAAAATATCCGCTGGTATATACATTTTCAGCCGCATCTACTGCTATGCTCATTCCGTAATCAGAATTTGTTCCTCCCATGTTTTTTGCCCATACAAAATTGCCCGAAGCATCCAATTTAGAAACAAAAATATCAGCACTTCCTGCCGGAGTGAGGTTAAAAGTTCCTG